>NZ_JAUQTX010000196.1:0-13199 GCF_059803775.1 Azospirillum sp. UFLA03-27
GTTCTGGACGAAGCTGTCGAAGGCGGCCCGCATGTTGTCGAAGGTGCCGTAATAGTCGAGATGCTCCGGGTCCATGTTGGTGACCACGGCGATGCAGGCCGGCAGCTTGATGAAGGTGCCGTCGCTCTCGTCCGCCTCGACGACCATCCAGTCGCCGGAGCCCAGCCGCGTGTTGGTGCCGTAGGCGTTGATGATGCCGCCGTTGATCACCGTGGGGTCGAGGTTGGCGTGCTCCAGCATGTTGCCGACCATCGAGGTCGTCGTGGTCTTGCCGTGGGTGCCGCCGATGGCGATGGCCCATTTCAGGCGCATCAGCTCGCCCAGCATCTCGGCGCGGCGGACGACCGGGACCAGGGCGGCGCGGGCGGCGACGACCTCCGGGTTGTCGCGCTTGACGGCGGAGGAGACGACGACGACCGCGGCTCCGGCGATGTTCTCCGCGCGGTGGCCGATGCTGATCTGGATGCCCAGCCCGCGCAGGCGCTTGACGTTGGCGCTCTCCGCCAAGTCGGAGCCCTGGACGGTGTAGCCGAGGTTGCGCAGCACTTCGGCGATGCCGCTCATGCCGATGCCGCCGATGCCGACGAAATGGATGGTGCCGATCGAGAGGGGGAGGGCGCGCATGTCTGGATTACTTTCCGCGGCGGAGCATCAGGCTGAGGGTGGCGTCCACGGCCATGTCGGACAGGCCGTAGGGAAGGGGCTGGGAACCGATCGTGACGTGCAGCCGATCGCGCAGGAAGCCGGCGCCGGCGCGCGGCAGCAACGGGCATTCGGGCCGGTTGCTCCAGGCGCCTTCGGTCCGCGTCATGTCCGCCGGCCAATCGCCCAGGGGCCGGGAGGAGCGGGGGCGTGCGATGGTGCTGCGCGTTGCCTTGTTCATTCCGCGGCTTCCTTGGTTCGGGCGTGGTTCGGGTTGGCGATCATGTCGAGCACGGCGTCGGCCAGCCGGCGCGCGGCGTCGGCCATGCCCCAGCCGTGGGCGGCCTGCGCCGCGGCGGTCAGCGCGTCGGGTGACTCCAGCAGCGCCGTCAGGCGGGCGGCGAGCGCGTCGGCGGTGAAGTCCGGCTGCGCCATCACCCAGGCGGCCCCGGCGGCGGCAAGCTGCCGCGCGTTGGCCGTCTGGTGGTCGTCCATGGCATGGGGATATGGCACAAGAATGGCCGGGCGCCCGATGCAGGTCAGTTCGGCGATGGTCGAGGCGCCGGCCCGCGTGATGGCGAGGTGGCAGGCGGCCAGCCGGTCCGGCACGTCGCGGAAGAAGCTCTCCAGTTCCAGCCCGCCGAGGCCCATGCCGGAGTAGGCGGCGCGGGCGGCCTCCAGATCCTCGGGCCGGCACTGCTGCGCCAGATGGATGCGGGCGCGCAGGTTGGCGGGCAACCGGCCCAGCGCCTCGGGGATGACTTCGGAGAAGACGCGGGCGCCCTGGCTGCCACCCATCACCAGGATGCGGACGGGACCGCCGGGGGCGGGAACGGCGTAGGCGGCGTCGCGCTGGGCGGCGATGGCGGGGCGGACCGGGTTGCCGGTGCGGACGAGGCGCGGACGGTGCTCCTCCTTCACCGAGGCGACCTCGGGGAAGGCGACGGCGATGCGCCGCGCCGCGGCGGCGAGCATCCGGTTGGCGCGGCCCAGCACGGCGTTCTGCTCGTGCAGCATCACCGGCGCGCGGCTCTGCGCGGCGGCGTAGACCGTGGGGACGGAGGGGTAGCCGCCGAAGCCGACGACCGCCGCCGGCTTCAGGTGGCGCATCAGCGCGTTGGCGCCGAGCAGGCCGAGGCCCATCTGCCACGCCGCGTTCATCTTGGCCAGCAGGTTGCCGCCGGGGGCGGCGGAGCGGATGCGGTGGACCGTCACCTCCGGCAGGCTGTCGCCGAAGGCCTGGCCGCGCTTGTCGGTGACCAGCGCCACCGCCTCGCCGCGGGCCAGCAGCTCGCGCGCCAGCGCTTCCGCCGGGAAGAAGTGCCCGCCGGTGCCGCCGGCGGCGAGGATGATGGGGCGCTGTGTGGTGTCGGCCATCGTCGTCACTCCGCCGGGCCGAAGCGTTTGCGGGTCAGCGCCAGCACCATTCCCATGCCGAAGCCCAGCGCCAGCAGCGAGGAGCCGCCGTAGGAGATGAAGGGCAGTGTCATGCCTTTGGTCGGCATCAGATGCAGGGCGGAGCCCATGTTGATCGCCGCCTGCAGGCCGAACTGGATCAGCAGGCCGCTCGCCGCCAGCAGCACGAAGTAGTTGGTGTCGTTGAACACCCGCGCGAAGCCGCGCAGCACGATGAAGGCGAAGAGCAGGATGATGATCAGGCAGAAGATCAGCCCCATCTCCTCGCCGGCGACGGCGAAGATGAAGTCGGCGTGGCTGTCCGGCAGCGAGTATTTCACCGTTCCCTGGCCGGGGCCGGTGCCCATCAGCCCGCCGTTGGCGAAGGCCTCCAGCGAGCGGCTGACCTGATAGGTGTCGCCGCTCGACGGGTCGAGGAAGCGGTTGATGCGGCTGTGGACGTGCGGCAGCGTGAAATAGGCGCCGACGAGGCCGGCGACGCCCAGCACGCCCAGGCCGCCGACCAGCATGATGTTCAGACCTGCCAGGAAGAACTGCGAGAACCACACCGCCGACACCACCACCGTCATGCCAAGGTCGGGCTGGAGCAGCAGGCCACCGACGGTGAGGCCGTAGAGCAGGATCGACAGGATCGTGCCGGGGAAGCCCGGGTTGGTGCGCGACAGCGAGAACAGCCATGCCCCGACCACCGCGAAGGCGGGCTTCACGAACTCCGACGGCTGGATCGACAGGCCGGGGATGTGGATCCAGCGCCGCGCGCCCTTGATCTCGACGCCGACGACCAGCGTCGCGTAGACCATCGCCACCGCGATCAGGAAGACCACCAGCGCCGCCCGCCGCACGCCGCGCGGGCTGAGCAGCGAGACGCCGCACATGATGGCGACGCTGGGGATCAGCATCATCAGGTGGCGTTCGACGAAGTAGAAGGTGTCCTGGATGCCGATGCGTTCCGCCACCGGCGGGCTGGCCGCGGTGATCAGGACCGTGCCGAGCGCCATCAGCGCCGCCAGCGCGGCGAGCTGCCAGCGGTCGACCGTCCACCACCAGCGGCCGAAGATGGATTGATCGGTGCGGTCGAAGGTCATCATCAGGCGCGGTCCCCCGGAACGGCGTTGCCTTCGAGGCGGTTCACGGCGTCGGCGAAGGCCTCGCCGCGCTTCTCGAAATTCGCGAACTGGTCCCAGGAGGCGCAGGCGGGCGACAGCAGCACGCAGGCGCCGGGCAGCGCCTCGGCCAGCGCCAGCTCCGCCGCGGCGTTGACCGCCACGTCCAGCGTGCCGCAGCGGGTGTGCGGAACCTTGTTGGCCTCCAGCCACACCGCGAAGCGGTCCGACGCCTCGCCGATCAGGAAGGCGTGGCGGACGCGCGGCGCGTAGGCCTCCAGCCCGTCCAGCCCGGTCTCCTTCGCCTGGCCGCCGAGGATCCAGTAGATCGGGTCGAAGGTCGCCAGCGCCTTCTCCGTCGCGTCGGCGTTGGTCGCCTTGCTGTCGTTGACGAAGCGCACGCCGTCGATGGTCCGCACCGGCTGCTGCCGGTGGGCGAGGCCGGGGAAGGTGGTCATGGCGGCGACGATGGCCGGGGTCGGCACGCCTGCCGCTTTGCAGGCGGCATAGGCCGCGGCGGCGTTCTGCCAGTTGTGCGTTCCGAGCAGCGCCGGGAAGGCGGCCAGCTCGGCCACGCGCTCCGCGGCGCCGAAGGTGTCGTCGACCAGCCAGCCGTTCTCGGCGTAGACGCCGCCGGGCACCGGACCCAGGGCGGAGACCGGCCAGATCACCTGGTCGCCCTTGGCCTTCAGCTCCTCCCAGATCGCCCGGCAGGTCGGGTCGTCCACGCCGATCACTGCGGTGCGCGGCTTGGTCTGGCGGTGGAAGATCAGTTTCTTGGCGGCGACGTAGCCGTCCATGCCGCCGTGCCGGGCCAGATGGTCCGGCGTGATGTTGAGCAGCACCGCCACGTCGAAGGTGATCGAGTAGGTCAACTCAAGCTGGTAGCTCGACATCTCCAGCACGTAGCTGCCGCCGGCCCCGACGGAGGGGAAGGTCAGCGCCGGGGTGCCCAGGTTGCCGCCCACCGCGATGCGCCGCCCGGCGGCCTCCATCACATGGCCGATCAGGGTCGTGGTGGTGGACTTCCCGTTGGTGCCGGTGATGCCGATGTAGGCCGAATCGCGCTCCGACCGGGCCAGCAGCTCGATGTCGCAGACCAGCTCGATGTTCGCGGCGCGGGCGCGCAGGGCGACCGGATGGGGCTTCGGGTGGGTGTGCGGGATGCCCGGCGACCAGACGATGGTGGTCAGCTCGGTCAGGTCCGCGGTGGTCAGGTCGACGACTTTGTAGCCCTTGCTCAGCGCGGCGGCGCGGCTGGACTCGTTGTCGTCCCACACCCACACGTCGGCGCCGCTTTGGGTCAGCGCCTCCGCCGTGGCGAGGCCGGACTTGCCCAGCCCCATGACCGCCACCGGCAGTCCTTCCATGTAGAACAGGTTGATCATCGGGCGGCGACCCTCAACGGAGCTTCAGCGTGGACAGGCCGACCAGGGCCAGGATGGAGGCGATGATCCAGAAGCGGATGACCACGGTGGACTCCGCCCATCCCTTCTTCTCGAAGTGATGGTGCAGGGGCGCCATGCGGAACACGCGCTTTCCGGTCAGCTTGAACGAGGCGACCTGGACGATCACCGACACGGTCTCCAGCACGAACAGGCCGCCGATGATCGCCAGCACGATCTCGTGCTTGGTGACCACGCTGACGGCTCCCAGCGCGCCGCCGAGGGCCAGCGAGCCGGTGTCGCCCATGAAGACCATGGCGGGGGGCGCGTTGTACCAGAGGAATCCGATCCCCGCACCGACCAGAGCCCCGCAGAAAACGGCAAGCTCACCAGCACCGGGCACATGGTGGATCTGGAGATAGTTGGCGAAGATCGCGTTGCCGGTCAGATAGGCGATCAGGCCGAAGCAGCCCGCCGCGATCATCGTCGGCACGATGGCGAGGCCGTCCAGCCCGTCGGTCAGGTTTACCGCGTTCGACGCGCCGACCATGACGAAGGCGCCCACCGGGATGAAGAACCAGGAGAGCTGGATCAGGAAGTCCTTGACGAAGGGCACCGCCAGACCGCCGGACAGCGGCGGCGCCGACACATACATGATGGCGGCGGCGGCGGAGACGCCGATGATGATTTCCCAGGTCAGACGGAAGCGGCCCGACAGCCCCTTGGTGTTGCGCTTGGTCAACTTCAGATAGTCGTCGCCGAAGCCGATCAGCCCGTAGCCGATCGTCACCAGCAGCACGATCCAGGTGTAGGCGTTGGTCAGGTCGACCCACAGCAGCGTGCTGATCGACACGGCGATCAGGATCATGAGGCCGCCCATGGTGGGCGTGCCCTTCTTCTTCGCATGGCTTTCCGGCCCGTCGGAGCGGATCGGCTGGCCCTCGCCCTGCTTGCGCTTCAGCCACGCGATCAGGCGCGGAAAGAACACGAAGCTGATGACGAGCGCCGTCAGCACCGCGCCTCCCGTCCGGAAGGTCAGATACCGGAACAGGTTGAACGGCGTGAAGACGTCCGCCAGGGGAAAGAGCAGGTTGTAGAGCATCGTGGAGCGGTCAGCCTTTGTGGCCCTGCGCCGCAGCCTGATCCGTGTCAGCCGCGGGCGAGGAGCCGTTGTTGTTCTTTTCGGTTTGTTTGCTGTCTTTGGTGTCCAGGGCGGACAGGGCGTCCACCACCGTCGCCATGCGGCTGCCCAGCGAACCCTTGATCAGCACCACATCGCCGCCGCGCACCGCACCGGCCAGGATGGGGGCCAGCTCGGCGCTGGACTCCGTCCAGGCGCCGCGCATGGCGGCGGGCAGGCGGTCGAACAGGGCGCGCATATGCGGGCCGCAGGCGTAGACCGCGTCCACATGCGCGGCGCGCAGCGGTTCGGCCAGCGCGGCGTGCAGGGCGTCGGCGCGGTCGCCCAGCTCCCGCATGTCGCCCAGCACGGCGAGGCGTCGGCCGCCGGCCCCGGGGTCGGTCTTGCCGAGCACCGCGAAGGTCGCGGCCATGGCGGCGGGGCTGGCGTTGTAGCTCTCATCGATCAGGGTGAAGGCGCCCCGGGCGGCCTGGACGCGCTTGCGCGTGCCGCGGCCCTTCACCGGCGCGATGGTGGACAGCGCGCGCCCCGCGGCGGCGACGTCGGCGCCCAGCGCCTTCACCGCCAGCAGCACGGCGAGGCTGTTCATCACCCAATGCCGGCCGGGCAGCGCCAGGCTGTACTGGATGCGCTCGCCCCGGACGACCGCGGTCACGGCGCTGCAGGTGGCGTGCAGCGAGCACTCCACCAGACGCGCGTCGGCGTCGGCGTGGGAGCCGAAGCTCCAGATGCGGCTCAGCCCCTGGGTGCGCGCGGCGGCGAGCAGCCGCGCGAAATGCGGGTTGTCGCGGTTCAGCACGGCGATCCCGTTGGGGTTCATGCCCTCGAAGATCTCGGCCTTGGCGTCGGCGATCGCCTCGACGGAGTCGAAGAACTCCAGATGCGCCGCGTCCACCGTGGTGATGACCGCGACGTCGGGCATCACCTGCCGCGACAGGGGGCCAAGCTCCCCGGCATGGTTCATGCCCAGCTCGAACACGCCGAACTCGCTGTCCTCCGGCATGCGGGCCAGCGACAAAGGCACGCCCCAATGGTTGTTCAGACTGCCTTCGGTGGCGAAGGTGCGGCCCTGCGCCGACAGGACATGGCGCAACGCCTCCTTGGTGCTGGTCTTGCCGACCGAGCCGGTGACGCCCACCACCTTGGCCTGGGTGCGCAGCCGCGCGACGTGGCCGAGATCGCCCAGCGCCGCCAGCGTGTCCTGCTCCACCGCCAGAAGGGAGGCGTCGCCGGGCACGCCGGGCGGCACGGTGCTGACCAGCGCCGCGGCGGCGCCGGCCTCCAGCGCCTTCGCCACGAAGTCGTGCCCGTCGAAGTTCGGCCCCTTGATGGCGACGAACAGGTCGCCCGGCGCCACCTTGCGGCTGTCGATGCTGACCCCGGTCGCCGCCCAGGAGCGCGTCGCCTGACCGCTGGTGGCGGCGGCGGCGTCCTCGGCGGTCCACAGGACGGTCTTGGCCTCGCTCATGCTGCTCCAACCTCCGCCACGGCGGCTCGTGCCTCGGTCGCGTCGTCGAAAGGAAGGACCTCCGTCCCGACGATCTGACCATGCTCATGTCCCTTGCCGGCGATGACCAGCACGTCACCGGGCCGAAGGCTGCGGACGGCGGCGCGGATGGCCTCGCGCCGGTCGCCGATCTCCTCCAGGGCCGGGTGGCCCGCCAGGACCTCCTTGCGGATGGCCGCCGGCACCTCGGTGCGCGGGTTGTCGTCGGTGACGATGGCGCGGTCGGCCAGACGGCCAGCCAGCTCCCCCATCACCGGCCGCTTCCCGCGGTCGCGGTCGCCGCCGCACCCGAAGACCACGATCAGGCGGTTCCGGGCGTGCTGCTTCAGCGCCAGCAGCACCGTTTCCAGCGCGTCGGGCGTGTGGGCGAAATCGACATAGACCGCCGCCCCGCAGGGGTGGGTGGCGACGTGCTGCAGACGCCCCGGCACGCCTTCCAGGCGGGTCAGGGTGGCCATAGCCTCGTCACGGTCCGCGCCGGAGCCGATCACCAGACCGAGCGCGCACAGCACGTTCCACGCCTGGAAGCGGCCCGCCAGCGGCAGGTCCACGGTGATGTCGCGGCCCAGGACCGTCAGGTCCAGGCGCTGGCCGTGGGCCAGCGGCTCGACCCCGTTCACCCGGATCTCGCGACCGGCCAGACCGTATCCGAAGACGCGGTGACCGCGCTGTGAACAAATCCCGGCAAGTTCGGCGAAGGTGCCGCTGTCGGCGTTCAGGACAGCGGTTCCCCCATCGGGCAACACCCGTCCGAACAGCATCGCCTTGGCCTGGAGGTAGGCCTCCATTGTGCCGTGGTAGTCCAGATGGTCGCGGGTCAGGTTGGTGAATCCCGCGGCCTTGAGGACCACACCGTCGAGACGGAACTGCTCCAGCCCGTGGCTGGACGCCTCCATCGCCAGATGCTCGATCCCCTTGTCCTTGACGGCGGCGAGGTCGCGGTGGAGCGACACCGGGTCCGGCGTGGTCATCCCGCCGTAATCGTCCAGCCCCGGCCCGATCAGCCCCAGCGTGCCCAGGCTGGCCGCCTTCAGGCCCATCAGGTCCCACATCTGGCGGGCGAACTGGACGGTGGAGGTCTTGCCGTTGGTCCCCGTCACGGCGACCACGGTGTCCGGCTGCCGCCCGTGGAAAGCGGCGGCGAGGCGCGCGAAGAGGCGGCGCGGTTGCTCATCCGCGACCAGCGTCGCGGCGCTGCCGGCGGGCAGGGCGGTCCCGATGGGCGCCACCACCGCGACGGCGCCCTTGGCGAGCGCGTCGGCGATGAAGGCGCGCCCGTCCGCCTTCGCGCCCGGCAGGGCCGCAAAGACGAAACCGGGCCTGACCGCGCGGCTGTCCGCGGTCAACCCGGTCACATCGACGGCTGGCACTTCGACGGCGGACCCCTCGACGGAGGAGAACGTCGCGTCAGCGCGGCTTGTTGCCAGCAGGTGGGACAGAAGCAACGGTGCTGCCTTTCGGTTGCGCGGGCGGAGGCGGCGGTGCGGGAGGGGTCGTCTGACCGGCGGTGTTGATGTAGGTGGCGTTGATGACCTCTGGGGAAGCCTCGTCCACCGGCTGGACGCCCAGCAGCGGGCCGATCTGCTTCACGATCCGGCCGACCGCGGGAGCGGCGACCCAGCCGCCGGTGGCGAAGCCGTAGGTCTTCTTGGTGCCCTTCGGCTCGTCGATCAGGACATAGACGATGTAGCGGGGGTCGTGCATCGGGAAGGCGCCGAGGAACGACGACATGCGGGAGTTCCGGGCATAGCTCCGGCCCTTCTGCTTGTCCGCCGTGCCGGTCTTGCCGCCGACGACGTAACCCTTGGCGTTGGCCGACTTCGCCGTGCCGTCGGTGACCACGAAGCGGAAGAGGCGACGCATCATCGCCGAGGTCTTCGGGCTGATGACCTGCTCGCCCGGCACCTCGACCGCGGGGTCGCGCTTCAGCAGGGTCGGCGGGTGCAGCACGCCGCCGTTGATGATCGAGGCCGCGGCGTTGACCGTGTGCATCGGGCTGACCGACATGCCGTGGCCGAAGGAGATGGTCATGGTGTTGACCTCCCGCCACGGATTCGGCACCAGCGGCCAGCCGTTCTCCGGCAGTTCCAGCGAGGTCGGGCGGGTCATGCCCAGCTTGGTCATGAAGGACTTCTGGTGTTGCACGCCGAGCGTCAGCGCCATGCGCACCGATCCGAGGTTCGACGATTCCTGGAACACCTCCGCCACGGTCAGGTTGTGTTTGAACGCGTGGAATTCGCGGATCGTGAAGCGGCCGACCTTGATGTTGTTGATGGTGTCGAAGGTGTCGGACACGCGGATCTTGCCCGAATCCAGAGACATCGCCGTGTTGAAGATCTTGAAGGTGGACCCCATTTCGTACACGCCGAGCGTCGCGCGGTTGAACAGCGTGTCCGGGTCAAGTCCTGTCGGGTTGTGCGGATCGAAGTCGGGCAGCGAAACCATCGACATGACTTCGCCGTTGCGGACATCGTAAATGATGCCGGCGGCGCCGATGGCGCTGAACTCTTCGATCGTCGTCTGCAATTCCTTCTTCATGATGTGCTGAAGGCGCAGATCAATCGAAAGTTGCAGAGGCTTCGGGTCGGTGGTCAGCCGCTTGTTGAACTGCTGCTCCAGCCCGGCGAGACCGTTGTTGTCCACGCCGGTGAAGCCGACCAGATGCGAGGTCAGGTTGGAGGCCGGGTAAAAGCGGCGCTCCTCCCGTTCGAAATAGACGCCGGGCAGGCCCAGCCGGAACACCGCCGCCTGCTGCTTGGGCGTCAGGTTGCGCTTGATCCAGACGAACCGCTTGTCGCCGCTGAGCTTGGTCAGCAGGTCCTTGTAGTCCAGCTCCGGCAGGGCGGTGGTCAGCTTCCGCGCCACTTCGTCCGGGCGGCTCACCAGCTTCGGGTCGGCGTAGAGCGACTGCGTGGCGAGCGAGGTCGCCAGCAGGTTGCCGTTGCGGTCCACGATGTCGGCGCGGTTGACCGGCGGGGCGTCGACCTCCGCGGCCATGCGCGGGCGCGGTTCCGCCGCGTGGTTGAACAGGGTCGCGTCCACCAGCTTCACGCCGATGGCGGTAAAGACCACGGCGACCATGGCCGCGGTCACCATCAACCGGTTCCGGCTCTGCTCCAGCGCGACCGACAGCGACGTCCGCGGCTTGGAGGCCGGGGGCGGAACGCTGTAGGCGCCGTGCGCGGGATCGACGCCGGGCGGCGGAACGTTCATCGGTTGGCTCCGAGACGGGCGACGAGAAGACCGATGCTGTCATGCTGGGCCGGCGCGGCCGGCGGCGGGGCGGCCTGGAAGCCGGCCTGCTGCGGCTGCGGACGGGCCACGGGCGGCGGCGCCAGCGTCCGGGAGGTGACCGGCGGCTTGGTGGCGACCTCCGTCGGCTTGGTCGTCACCACGGGCGCCGGGGCCGATTTGGCGGCGGAGGGCAGGGGCGGCACTTTGGCCGAGGCGGGCACGATGGCCGAGGGCTTGATCGGGGCCGGCTTGATCGGCGAGGCCGAGGCCGGAATGATCACGCCGCCCTGAATGCCGCCCTGAACGATGGCGCCGCCGCCCACGACGCTGTCCCCGGTGGAGGCCGTCGCCACGTTCGGCGCCTTGCCCGGCGTCTGGTTGCGGACCATCGGCGGCAGCGGAGCTTCCTCCGGCGCGACGGTGGGGGAGGGGCGCATCGGGACGATGTTCATCGCCACGAACTGGCGCGCCTCGGTCGGCTGCAGCGCCAGATGCTCGCGCGACAGGTTCTCAAGACGGGTCGGGTCGTTCAGGAAGCTCCACTCGGCCTTGAGGACCTGGATGGCCTCCTGCTCCACCATGATCTTGCGGTTGAGCGAGCCCAGCTTTTCCTCCAGCTCCTGAACCTCGTAGCTGGTCTCGAACAGGACGAAGCCGGCGGCGGCGATCAGGCCACCCCAGAAAAGTGCGGATTTGTATTTCATGCCGCCTCCTTGCCGGGCGCCGGATAGGCCGGCGCCGCCGTGCGTTCAGCCGCGCGCAGCCGGGCAGAGCGCGCGCGTGGGTTGCTGTGGGCTTCCTGGTCCGTCGGCACGATGGGCTTGCGCGACAGGAGCCGGAAGGATGGGGAACGCGCGTCCGCCGCAAGGCTCGGCGCGTGTCGGGACGGGGAGGGCGGGGGCGAGGAGCGTTCCTTCAGGAACGTCTTCACTTCCCGGTCCTCCAGCGAATGGAAGGAGACGACGGCGAGGCGCCCGCCGGGCTTCAGCAGCGATTCGGCGGCGGCGAGGCCGCGGCGCAGCTCGCCCAGCTCGTCGTTCACATGGATGCGCAGCGCCTGGAAGGTGCGGGTCGCCGGGTCGATGGCGTCGCCCTTCCCCTTCGGCACCACCGACCGTACCACGTCGGCCAGCTGCTTGGTGCGCGCGAACGGGGTGTCCAAACGCGCGGCGACGATGGCGCGGGCCACGCGGCGGGCCATGCGCTCCTCGCCGTAATGGAAGACGATGTCGGCCAGCTCGGCCTCGGTGGCGGTGTTCACCACGTCGGCGGCGGTCGGCCCATCGCGTCCCATCCGCATGTCGAGCGGGCCGTCGAATCGGAAGGAGAAGCCGCGCTCCGGCTCGTCGATCTGCGGGGAGGAGACGCCGATGTCCAGCGCCACGCCGTCCACCGATTCGACGCCGTGCTCGGCGAGCAGCCGGTCCATGTCGCCGAATCGGCCTTCGACGATCTCCAGCCGGCCCGGATAGGCGAGGGCGAGCTTACGGCCGCGTTCGATGGCTTCGGGATCGCGGTCGATTCCCCAGACCCGGCAGTCGGCCCGGTCGAGAATCGCGCGGGCATAGCCGCCGGCGCCGAAGGTGCCGTCCACATAGACGCCGCCGTCGCGCGGGGAGAGCGCGTCCACGACCTCGTTCAGCAGGACGGAGATGTGGGGAGAGGCCGGGACGGCGGCGGAGGTGGGAGCGGGGCCAGGGGGCTTCACGATCATGCGCCCTCCCCTCCCCGGCCGGCGGCGGCGCGGGACGCCTTGGCGACGATCTGGCTCAGCGAAATGTCCTTGCGCACGACCTGGTCGCGCAGCGTCTGTTCATGGGCCTTCAGGGCGCCGGGCTCCCAGATCTGGAAGGTCTTGCGGCGGCCGATGAAGGCGGCTTCCTCGTCGATTCCAGCGAATTCGGCGAGTTCCTTGGGCAGGACGATTCGGCCTTCGGTGTCCAGCGAGACGGGGATCAGCTTGCCGAAGATGAAGGTCTCGATCATGTCGCGCTCGTCCGAATCCAGATCGGGGGATTCCAGGCTTTCGGAGAGCACGTCGAGATAATCCTGATCGGCGCCTTCCAGCGCCTGATGATTCAGCGAAGGCCAGAGATAGACGGTGCCGGGAGCCGACGTCTTGGCAAGCGACTGCCGGAACTGCGCCGGGATGGAGCAGCGGCCTTTCCTGTCAACTTTGTTGACGTATGTGGACAGGAAAATGGCCATCGGCCTGACGAACGCCCCCCTTATCCCGTTGCCGGTCTTCGCCGCCGCGAAGCCCTATCCGCTCTTGCCGCTGAACGCGCCCGGTTTGGCTACCTTGGTTGGGTAGTTCCCCCTCCGAACTGGGCTTTCATGGGATAGCATGGGACAGTTTGGGCGTCAACGCCCCCTCCAGTATTCATATGGTGCTGTCAAGACTTTTGGGCCGATGTGTTGCCAGCGTGCAAATAGGTGATCCGAATCGGCGAGAATCGGCAACGTATCAGCGCGCTAATGAGCGATTACGCGGCATTGCCTCACAGAGTTCGCAGGATGTTCCGTGAGTCCCGCGAATGGTTCCCATCATGTGGCTTTCCATAAAGGCGAATCGCACCCTACGAATGGTATAGCCTGCTGGGGTAACCTGCCGAGGCGTGGCATGGGACGGCATGGGAATTTGCCCCACAGTTATCCACCGCCTGTGGATGAAGCTGGGGACATCTGTGGACAAGGGGGGGCCATCCCAGTCCCGCGCCGCGGAAAAGGGGTGTCCGGTGATCCGGAGGTGGTGGGGATAAACGCCAGAT
>NZ_JAUQTX010000197.1:0-13165 GCF_059803775.1 Azospirillum sp. UFLA03-27
AGCCGATGCAACTCATCGGCGTCAAGGTGATGAACCAGGTGAACCTTGCTGCCCATGCCAAATCAGGTGGATCGGGCTCGCCTCAAAGGAAGCCTTCACACGCCGTCGGTATCAGGCGTCGCCGGACTGGAGTCTGTGGCGCTCCGGCAGCGGGGTAAGTCTGTATGGAGTGGGGAGCCTGAGCTTCTCGGAATCGGTGATGGTGATCCAGGCGGCCATGGCTGGGCAGGGGATCGCGCTGGGGCGCCCATCGCTGGTGCTGGAGGCGCTGGAAGCGGGACGGCTCGTCTGCCCCTTCGGACCGGCGGTGCCTTGCGGCGACCGCTATGTGCTGACCGCCCCGGCCGAAGGGCGGGGGCGCGGCGTGCTCCGCGCCTTCCGGCACTGGCTGCTGGCGGAGGCCGCGGCGGATCGGTCGCGGCTGGAGCGGCTCGGCATACCGTGTCCGCAGGGCCGCGCTGGCGCCTGACTCCGTTTCGTGTTTATATCCGCTATCGGATGGATTTGGAGCGGAGACACGCCCCCATGCTGCGCCTTTACGACAACCTGTCCTCCGGAAACGGCTACAAGTGCCGGCTTCTGCTGCACAAGCTCGGCATCCCCTATGAGCGGATCGAGTTGGACATCGACCGGGCGGAAACCCGCACCCCGGAATTCCTGGGCCGGAATCCGAACGGCCGCATCCCGACCCTGCAATTGGAGGACGGCACCCATCTGCCGGAATCCAACGCGATCCTGTGGTATCTGGCGGAAGGCACGCCCTATCTGCCTGACGACCGCGAAGGCCATGCGCGGGTCCTGCAATGGATGTTCTTCGAACAGTACAGCCACGAACCGAACATCGCGACCGTGCGCTTCTGGATCACCCACCATGTGGAGATGACGGAGGAGCGCAAGCTGGGGCTGGTGACCAAGCGCCGGCTCGGCTACGACGCGCTGGGCGTCATAGAAGGGCATCTGGCGGAGCGCCGCTTCTTCGTGGGCGATCGCTTCAGCATCGCCGACATCGCGCTCTACGCCTACACGCATGTGGCGGAGGAGGGTGGTTTCGATTTGTCCGCTTATCCGGCGGTGCGCGCATGGATGGAGCGTGTGGCGGCGGAAGGGCCGCACATCCCGATCACCCAGGGCTAAGAGGTCAGATCAGCACCACCGCGGCGATCATCGCCACAATCACCGCATAGAAGACGATGCGGCGAAGCCGCCGCGACAGCGGCGGCTTGTTGTCGTTCGCGACCGGCTGGCCCTGACGGACCCGCCGCGCCGGAACGATGAACGCAGCCGGGCTGCGGGCGGCTCCGTCGGAGCCACCCGTCCCGATGTGTGCTGTCGGCCGGTTAGCCACGCTCGGCCAGCGGGATGAAGTCCCGCTTGGTCGCGCCGGTGTAGAGCTGACGCGGGCGGCCGATCTTCTGGACCGGGTCCTCGATCATCTCCTTCCACTGGGAGATCCAGCCGACGGTGCGTGCCACGGCGAACAGCACGGTGAACATGCTGGTCGGGAAGCCCATCGCCTTCAGGATGATGCCCGAGTAGAAGTCGACGTTCGGGTACAGCTTCTTCTCGACGAAGTACGGGTCTTCGAGGGCGATCTTCTCCAGCTCCATGGCGATGTCGAGGAGCGGCTCGTCCTTGATGCCCAGCTCGGCCAGAACCTCGTGGCAGGTCTTGCGCATGACCTGGGCGCGCGGGTCGTAGTTCTTGTAGACCCGGTGGCCGAAGCCCATCAGGCGGAAGTTGTCGTTCTTGTCCTTGGCGCGGCGGACGATCTCCGGGATGCGATCGACGGAGCCGATCTCCTCCAGCATCTTCAGCACGGCCTCGTTGGCGCCGCCATGGGCCGGACCCCACAGCGAGGCGATGCCGGCGGCGATGCAGGCGAACGGGTTGGCGCCCGACGAGCCGGCCAGGCGGACGGTCGAGGTCGAGGCGTTCTGCTCGTGGTCGGCGTGCAGGATGAAGATCTTGTCCATGGCCTTGGACAGGACCGGGTTGACCTTGTACGGCTCGCACGGCGTGCCGAAGGTCATGTAGAGGAAGTTCTCGGCGTAGGACAGATCGTTGCGCGGGTACATGAACGGCTGGCCGACCGAGTACTTGTAGGCCATCGCGGCAATCGCCGGGATCTTGGCGATCAGGCGGTGCGCGGCGATCTTGCGCTGCACCGGATCCTCGATGTCCGTCGAGTCGTGGTAGAAGGCCGACAGCGCGCCGACGACGCCGCAGAGAACCGCCATCGGGTGGGCGTCGCGGCGGAAGCCGCTGTAGAAGCGGGTCAGCTGCTCGTGCACCATCGAGTGGCCGCGCAGGATGCCCTCGAACTCTTCCTTCTCGGCGGCGTTCGGCAGGTGGTTGTTGAGGAGAAGGAAGCAGACCTCCGGGAAGGTCGCGTGCTCGGCAAGGTCGTCGATGGCGTAACCGCGGTGCAGCAGGATACCCTCGTCACCGTCGATGTAGGTGATCTTGGACTCGCAGCTGCCCGTCGAAGTGAAACCCGGATCGTAGGTGAAACAACCGGTCTCGGCGTAGAGCTTGCGGATGTCGATCACGTCCGGACCCGTGCTTCCCTTCATCACGGGCAGGCTGACCTGCTTGCCAGTCCGGTTGTCGATCAGGGTGAAGGTATCGGCCTTGTCCGCGGTTTGGGTCATCTCGGCACGTCCTTATCTTTAGGGTTGGGGCTTAACGCCCTTTTCGAATGCGCGCAGCATAGTTCTATGCCGGGCGGATATCAACGCACGGAAGTTATCCCCGTGCTGCAGTTGCGGCATCCTTCATCCGGGCCAGCGTTTCCGCGCGGCCCAGGATCTCGGCCACCTCGAAGATGGGCGGCGACACGGTGGAACCGGTGAGCGCGGCGCGCAGCGGCTGGGCGATCTTGCCCAGCTTTTCGCCCCGCTCCTCGGCGAAGGCGCGCACCAGCCCTTCCAGGGCGGCGGCGGTGAAGTCCGCCTCGGCCTCGAAGCGGGCGGCGAGGTCGGTCAGGACGCCGCGGCCCTTCTCGTCCAGCAGCGCGGCGGCCTTCTCGTCCATCGCCAGCGGACGGGCGGCGAGGTAGAAGCGGGCGCTCTGGGCGAGATCGACCACGGTGCGGGCGCGCTGCTTCAGCCCGTTCATGGCGCGGGTCAGCAGATCGCGCTCCGACTCGGTCAGCGCGCGGCCAAGCTCGGCCTCCAGCCGCGGGGTGGCCAGACCCACGAGGCGGGCGTCGTCGGCCTGCCGCATATAGTGGGCGTTCAGGTTCTCCAGCTTGGCGAAGTCGAAGCGCGAGGGGGAGCGCCCAATGCCCTCCAGGTTGAACCACTCCACGGCCTGTTCGGTCGAAATGATCTCGTCGTCGCCGTGCGCCCAGCCGAGCCGCAGCAGGTAGTTGCGGATCGCCTCCGGCAGGTAGCCCATGTCGCGGTAGGCGTCGACGCCCAGCGCGCCGTGGCGCTTCGACAGCTTGGCGCCGTCCGGACCGTGGATCAGCGGGATGTGGCCGAATTCCGGCAGGTCCCAGCCCATGGCGTTGTAGATCTGGATCTGGCGGAAGGTGTTGGTCAGGTGGTCGTCGCCGCGGATGACGTGGGTCACGCCCATGTCATGGTCGTCCACCACCACCGCCAGAAGATAGGTCGGGGTGCCGTCGGCGCGCAGCAGGATCAGGTCGTCGAGCTGGGCGTTCTGCACCGTCACCTCGCCCTGGACGCGGTCTTTCAGGACCGTTTCGCCCTCCTGCGGCGCCTTCAGGCGGATCACCGGCTTCACGCCGGCCGGCGCCTCGGACGGGTCGCGGTCGCGCCAGCGCCCGTCGTAGCGCACCGGCTGGCCGGCCGCCTTCTGGGCGGCGCGCATCTCCTCCAGTTCCTCCGGGCTCGCGTAGCAGTAGTAGGCGCGGCCGGCGGCCAGCATCTGCTGCGCCACCTCGGCGTGGCGGTCCTTGCGGGCGAACTGGCTGACCGCGTCGCCGTCCCAGTCGAGGCCGAGCCAGGACAGGCCGTCGAGGATGGCGTCCACCGCGGCGTCCGTCGAGCGCTGGCGGTCGGTGTCCTCGATGCGCAACAGGTACGTGCCGCCGTTGCGGCGGGCGTACAGCCAGTTGAACAACGCGGTGCGGGCACCGCCGATGTGGAGAAAGCCGGTGGGCGACGGGGCGAAGCGGGTGACGACGGTCATGGGTGGCTCAATTCCAGGTTCGGCGCTGCTACAGTGCTGCGGCGGCCGAGATGCGGCGGCTGCGGTGCGACTGCGGTGGTGCGGTGGTGTAACACATTAACGGCGCCGGAGGCATTTGCCTTGCGCGCATAGGCGACAGTATGGCCCACGGGGTTGAAGAGGGCGCAGACGAAGGTTTGGTGGCGGAGGAGGGCGATGCCGGTCCTGTCCGTCGCGGCGTCGGCGCGCGCCTTTCCGCGGCGGCTCTGGAATGTCTCGCCGCGGAGCGGGAGCGCTGGGCGCTGTGGCTGCCAGTGGGGACGGGCGCGGGCGTGGCGCTGTATTTCGGCCTGCCCGCCGAGCCGCCGTTCTGGCTGGGGCCGGGCGCTGCGGTCGGTTGTCTGCCTCTGCTGTGGCTGGCGCGGCGGCGTCTGGCGCCGGTCGTTCTGCTGCTGGGGCTGTTGAGCGTCGCTCTGGGCTTCGCCGCGGCGCAACTTCACAGCGTGGTGGCGGCGGCGCCGATGCTGACGCGCGAGCTTGGACCGGTGCAGGTCACCGGGCGGGTGCTGGCGGTCGAACGGCAGCCCACCGGCACGCGGCTGATGGTCGGGGAGCCGATGGTGGAGCGGCTGGCCCCGGAGGCGACGCCGGAGCGGGTCCGCCTGTATCTGCCGGCCAAGTTGACGCCGCCGGAGGCCGGGACGGTGGTGCGGCTGCGCGCTATGCTCCACCCGCCGGCCGCCCCGGCGGAGCCAGGGGCGTTCGACCTGCAGCGGCGGGCCTATTTCGAAGGCTTCGGTGCGGTCGGCTTCGTCATGGGCGCCCCCGTCGCCCAGGAGGCCCCGCCGCCCGGAGGCTGGCGACGGGTGACCGTGGCCTTCGAGCGGGCGCGCGCCGCCATCGCCGAGCGGGTGCGCGCCGTCGTGACCGACTCCGCGGAGGCCAGCGTCACCGCCGCCCTGCTGAACGGCGACGCCGCGGCGATTCCCGAGCCGATGATGGACGCCTTCCGCGACAGCGGCCTGGCGCATCTCCTGTCCATTTCCGGCCTGCATGTGGGCATTGCCGCGGGGATCGTCTTCTGGGTGGTGCGGGCGCTGCTGGCGCTGGTTCCCTGGGTGGCGCTGCGCTGGCCAATCAAGAAGATAGCGGCGCTGGCCGGCATCCTGTCGGCGATCCTCTACACGCTGCTGGTGGGGGCGCCCTTGCCGACGCTGCGGTCGGTGCTGATGACCGGCCTCATCATGGGCGCGGTCATTGCCGACCGATCACCGATCAGCATGCGGCTGGTTGCTTTCGCTGGCATCGTCACCGTCCTCTACGACCCGGAGGGGATGCTGGGGCCGAGCTTCCAGATGTCCTTTGCGGCGGTCGTCGCCCTGATCGCTGCCTTCGAACGCTTCACGCCCTGGGCGGTGCGGCAACGGCGCGAGATGGGCTGGCTCGGCCGGGGAGCCATGACTCTGGGCGGCATCGCTTTTTCCAGCGTGGTGGCGACCGTCGCGACAACGCCATACGGGCTCTATCATTTCCAGCAGGTCGCCTTTTACGGCGTGCTGTCCAACATGGTGGCGATCCCCATCACGACGGTGTGGATCATGCCCTTCAGCCTGCTCTCCTACCTGCTGCTGCCCTTCGGGCTGGAGGGGCCGGCGGTGACGGCGATGAACTGGGGCGTCCGGCTGGTCATTGAGACGGCGGAGCGGACCGCGGCGCTGCCCGGAGCGACGGCGTTTCTGCCGGCCATGCCGGACGCCGCCATCGCGGCGGTCACGCTGGGCGGACTGTGGCTGGCCATCTGGACGGGACGCTGGCGCTGGCTGGGGCTGGTGGCCTTGGCTGGCGGGCTGGTCGCCCCGGCCGTAGCGCCGCGGCCCGACATTCTGGTGTCGGAGGACGGAACGCTGATGGCCGTGCGCGGCGCGGAGGGGATCCTCAGCCTGTCGACCGCCAGCGACGGGCGGGTCGCCAACACGTGGAGGCGGCGCGACGGCATGGAGAAGCCGGAAGAAAAAGCCGGGCAGGATGTCTGGCCGCTTGTCGGGGTGAGCCTGGACGGACGGCTGCGCTGCGACGCCTTGGGGTGCCTCTACCGTGCGCAGGGGAAGACGGTGGCGCTGCTGCGACAACCGGACGCCTTACCGGAGGATTGCGCTGTGGCCGATGCGGTGGTGACCGCAACCCCGTCGCGCGGGTGTCGGGCGCCGCTGGTCATCGATCGTTGGGGACTGCGACGGGAGGGTGCGCACACGCTCACCCTGTCGGACGAGGGCATCCGGGTGGAAACCGTCCGGGGGCAGCGCGGCGACCGCCCTTGGACGATGGGGGGAAAGCTGCCCGACGGAAAGACCGGGGCGCGCTGAACCGCCGCCCCGGAGCATCCTGCCGTCAGTACTTCCGCACCAGCCCGACGAGGCGGCCCTGCACCCGAACCCTGTCGGCACCGAAGATGCGGGTCTCGTAGGCGGCGTTGGCCGGTTCGAGCGCTACGGTGTTGCCCTTGCGGCGCAAGCGCTTCAGCGTGACCTCGGCGTCGTCCACCAGGGCGACGACGATGGAGCCGTTGTCCGCGCTGTCGCAGCGCTGGATGACCACCGTGTCATGGTCGAGGATGCCGGCCTCCACCATGGAATCGCCAGCGACTTCCAGCGCGTAGTGGTCGCCCATGCCGAGCATGGCGGCGGGAACGTCCACGAAGGCGGAACCGTCGCGCAACGCTTCGATGGGCGTGCCCGCGGCGATCCGGCCGTAGAGCGGAAGCTGCACGGATTCGGACGCCGGGTTCGCCTCGCGTCCCGTGAAGCTGAAGTCGCCCTTGATGACGTTGGGCTGGAACTTGGCGCGCGGCGGCCGGGTGCGGGCGGTCTCAAGCCCCTCCGGCAGGCGCAGCACTTCCAGCGCGCGGGCGCGGTGGGGCAGGCGGCGGATGAAGCCGCGCTCCTCCAGCCCCGTGATGAGGCGGTGGATGCCCGACTTGGACTTCAGGTTGAGAGCGTCCTTCATTTCGTCGAAGGAAGGGGACACACCGCCCTGTCCGAGCCGCTCGTTGATGAAAAGCAGCAATTCATGCTGCTTGCGCGTGAGCATTTGTGCCTCCCGGCCGGTTCCGCACTAGATATGGAACAAAAGCAAAACGTTCCATCTTGTTCTAGTTTGGTTCTTAACCCCCGTCAAGCCCTACGGATGAAATCAATCGCAAATCGACGGACAGGACTCCCAAATGGATTTCCCGTGCGGAACGGATTAAAGCGACAGGACACCGCCGCTCAGCGGGATCACCGTCACGCGGTCGCCCACGGCGGCGGCGGTTGCCTGCGGCTCGCGGACGATCAGGGCGTCGGCCCGGGCCAGCCGGGACATCATCGCGCTGTCCTGGCGCGGGAAGGGGGTGGCGACGGGCTCGCCGTCCGCTCCGGTCGACAGGGTGGCCCGTAGGAAATCGGTGCGGTCGTCGTTGGCCTTCAGCGGCGCGCCGAGCCGCGCCGCGAGCGTGGTGTTCTCGGCGGGCAACCCTTGGAGACGGCGAAGGATTGGCACCAGGAACAGCAGGGCGGCCACCCCGGTGGACACCGGATTGCCCGGCAGGCCGAGCAGCGGAACGCCGTTCGCCGTCCCGAAAATCAACGGTTTGCCGGGTTTCATGGCGACCCGGTAGAAGTCCAGCGACAGCCCGCCCAGCACGTCGCGCACATGGTCGTGCTCGCCTTGCGAGGCGCCGCCCGTGGTCACCAGCAGGTCGCAGCCGGCCGCCCCGGCGGCCATTGCGGCGAGATGCTCCGGATCGTCCTTGGCCACGCCGAGATTGTGGGCGAGCCCGCCCTGGCTGGCGACCAACGCGCACAGGCCGAGCACGTTGGAACTGACGATCTGACTCGGTCCCAGCGGATCGCCGGGCAGCGCGATCTCGTCCCCGGTGGCGAGCACGGCGATCCGTGGGCGGCGGTGGACGCGCAGCCAGGGCAGGTTGGCCGCGGCGGCCAGGGCGACGTCGCGGGCGGTGAGCAGCCGTCCCTTGGGAAGCAACTCCTCTCCGGCAGTGAAGTCCAGTCCGGCGGGGCGGATGAAGCGCCCCTCGGGCACGGCGCGCCCGACGCGCACGCGGTCCCCGGCGTCCTCGCAGTCCTCCTGCATCACCACGGCGTCGGCCCCGGCGGGCAGGGGCGCGCCGGTGAAGATGCGCACGGCCTCGCCGGTTCCGACCGATCCGGCGAAGGCGTGGCCGGCCGCGGACTCGCCGATGCGGCGCAGGTTGACCGGCGCATCCGCCGAAGCCGGGACGATGTCGGCGGCGCGGACGGCCCAGCCGTCCATGGCGGCGGCGGCGAAAGGCGGCTGGGTCAGGCGGGCGACGGCGGGCTCGGCCAGGACGCGCCCCAGCGCGTCGGGCAGCGGCACCGTCTCCGCCGGCAGGGCGGTGAAGGCGGCGAGGATGCGGGCGCGGGCTTCACCGACCTGCAGCATCAGACCGCGCTCCCCCATTCCCCGCTCTTGCCGCCGGCCTTGTGCAGCAGCTTGACCTCGGTGATGGTCATGCCCCGGTCCACCGCCTTGCACATGTCGTAGACGGTCAGCGCCGCAACTGACACGGCGGTCAGCGCCTCCATCTCCACGCCGGTCTGGCCCCTGAGCTTGCAGGTGGCGGTGATGTCCACGGCGTTGCGCTCGGGATCGCAGGTCAGGTCCACCTTGACCGAGGTCAGCATCAGCGGGTGGCACAGCGGGATCAGGTCCGGCGTGCGCTTGGCTCCCATGATGCCGGCCAGCCGGGCCACCGACAGGACGTCGCCCTTCTTGACGCCGCCCTGGAGGATGAGCGCCAGCGTTTCCGGCTGCATCAGGACGGAGCCGCGGGCGGTCGCCGTGCGTTCCGTATCCGCCTTGTCGGACACGTCCACCATGACCGCGCGGCCTTCGGCGTCGAAATGGGTGAAGCCGCTTGCGGGCTGGTCGGTCATAGGGGTTTCTCCATGAACAGGCTCAGCGGGTCCGGACCGTAGGGGCCGAACGGGGCGCAGTCGGCGAAGCCCTGCTTGCGGTAGAGGGCAATGGCCTCGTCCTGATAGACGCCGGTCTCCAGCCGCAGCAGGGACAGGCCGGCGGCGCGGGCCTCGTCCTCGATGCGTTCCAGAAGGCGGCGCCCGATCTGGCCGCCGCGCGCGGTCGGCTGGACGAACATCCGCTTGACCTCGCCATAGCCGCCCTCGGTGTCGATGCGCATGGCGCCGCAGCCGACCACGGTTCCCGAACGCCGGGCGACCAGGAAACGGATGTCCGGCTTGGCCAGCGATTGCAGGTCGAGCAGATGGTTGCTCTCCGCCGGGTATAAATCGCCCAGATAGCGGTCCAACTCCTCGATGAGCTGAACCACCTCGCCCTGGAGCGGGCTTTCACGGGCAATGGTCACGTTCGGCACGGCGTCGCTCCTCCCCATTGCTTTTTTATTTGGTGTCAGGCGAGAAGGGCGCGGGTGGCCGCGGTCACATCCTCCTGCCGCATCAGCGATTCACCGACCAGGAAACAACGCGCGCCCACAGCCGCCATGCGCGACAGGTCCGCCGGGCTGTAGAGACCGCTTTCGGCGACCAGCATCCGGTCGGCGGGCACGTGGGCCGCCAGTTCCTCGGTCGTGGCGATGTCCACAGCCAGAGTCTTCAGGTTCCGGTTGTTCACGCCGAGAAGCGGGGTCTTCAGCGCCAGCGCGCGGTCCAGTTCCTCGCGGTTGTGCACCTCGACCAGCACGTCCAGGCCCCAGGCGATGGCGGCGTCCTCGATCTCCGCGGCCTGCGCGTCGCTCAGCGCGGCCATGATGATCAGGATGCAGTCGGCGCCGAGCGCGCGGGATTCGGCGATCTGGTAGGGATCGACCATGAAGTCCTTGCGCAGGACCGGCAGGTCCACCGCGGCGCGGGCGGCCAGCAGATAGTCGTCGCAGCCCTGGAAATAGGGCTCGTCCGTCAGCACCGACAGGCAGGTGGCGCCGCCCTCGCGGTAGGCGCGGGCCAGGGACGGCGGGTCGAAGTCCGGGCGGATCAGGCCCTTCGACGGGCTGGCCTTCTTGATCTCGGCGATCAGGCCGTAGCGGCCCCCGTCCACCGTGCGGCGCAGGGCGCGGATGAAGCCGCGCGCCGGGTCGGCGCCGCGGGCGGCGTCCTCCACCGCGGACAGCGGACGGGCGGACTTGCGGGCTTGGACCAGCGCGCGCTTGTCGTCGCAGATGCGGGTCAGGACGTCGCTCATGGCGCGGCAACCGGTTCGTTGGCGATGGAGGAATTCGTGATGGACACAAGGCGCTGGAGCACGGCGCGGGCGCCGCCGCTGTCGATGGCGTGGCGGGCCTGCTCGACACCTTCCTTGAGGTCGCCGGCCTTGCCCGCCACATGCAACGCGGCGGCGGCGTTCAGCAGGACGATGTCGCGGTAGGCGCCCTGGGCGCCGTCGAACAACGCGCGGATGGCCTCCGCGTTCACGTGGGCGTCGCCGCCCTTGAGAAGCTCCGGCCGGGCGCGGAAGATGCCGGCCTGCTCCGGCTCAATCTCGAACACCGTGACCTCGCCGTCCTTGAGTTGGGCGACGGTGGTCGGGCCGGTCGTGGTGATCTCGTCCAGACCGTCGGAGCCATGGACGATCCAGGCGGCCTCCGACCCCAGCCGCTTCAGCACATGGGCCAGCGGCTCCACCCACTGCTTCGCGTAGACGCCGAGAAGCTGGCGCTTGGCGCTGGCCGGGTTGGACAGCGGACCCAGCAGGTTGAAGATGGTGCGGGTGCCCAGCTCCACGCGGGTCGGGCCGACGTTGCGCATGGCGAGGTGGTGGCGCGGCGCCATCAGAAAGCCGATGCGCGCGTCCCACAGGGCCTTGCGCACCAGCCCCATGTCGCAGTCCAGATTGACGCCCAGGGCACCCAGCACGTCGGCGGCGCCCGACTTGGACGACATGGCGCGGTTGCCGTGCTTGGCCACCGGCACGCCGCAGGCGGCGATGACGACCGCGGCTGCGGTGGAGATGTTGTAGGTGCCCGACCCGTCGCCGCCGGTGCCGCAGGTGTCGATGGTGCCGTCCGGGGCCTCCACCGGGATCGCCTTGGCGCGCATGACGCGGGCGGCCCCGGTGATCTCGTCCACCGTCTCGCCGCGCACGCGCAGCGCCATCAGGAAGCCGCCCATCTGCGACGGGGTGGCGTTGCCCGACATGATGATGTCGAAGGCCAGCGAGGCTTCCGGCTCGCTCAGGGCGTTGCCGGCGGCGACCTTGGCGAGGATGGCCTTCATGTCGGTCAGGTCGCCGTGCGGCGCGGACGGCGTGCTCATGCGGCGGTCTCCAGCCGGCGGGTGGTGTTCAGGAAATTCTCCAGGATCTTGTGCCCGTGCTCGCTCTCGATGCTTTCCGGGTGGAACTGCACGCCGTGGATCGGCAGCTCGCGGTGGGACAGCGCCATGATCAGGCCGTCCTCCGTCTCGCCGGTCACCTCCAGGCAGGCGGGCAGGGTGGCGCGCTCGACGATCAGCGAATGGTAGCGGGTGGCCCGGAAGGGCGAGGGCAGGTCCTTGAGGACGCCGCGCCCCTGGTGGAACATGCGGTCGACCTTGCCGTGCATCGGCACCGGCGCGCGCAGCACGGTGCCGCCGAAGGCCTGCCCGATGGCCTGATGGCCCAGGCACACGCCCAACAGTGGAACGCCGGCCTTGGCGGCGGCGTCGATCAGCGGCAGGCAGATGCCCGCCTTGTCCGGATCGCAGGGGCCGGGCGACAGCACGATGCCCTCGGGGCGGAGCGCCATGGCCTCCTCCACCGTCAGGCTGTCGTTGCGGCGGACGTCCGGTTCGGCGCCCAGTTCGCTCAGGTAATGGACGAGGTTGTAGGTGAAGCTGTCGTAATTATCGATGAGCAGCAGCATGGGGCGCCCCGGCATCCTTCCGGCCTGTCGTTTCCGGTCCGTCGGCTTCGGCCCGATCGTCCCGGAATAGCGTTCCGGCCTTGTTCCAAGGCGGGTACCCTAGCGGCTGAAGCCATGGATTTCCAGCCCGTCCGAACCTCGACTTGGCGGAGAATCAGCGGCAGAGGAACTGCGGCGGCGTCGCGGGCTTGTCCAGGACGATGCCGCGCGCGTCGGTCTCCTCGGTGATCTGGCAGCGGCGCACCGTGCGCGGCAGGTCGATGGCCAGCGTTGCCTGTGTCCCGGCATAGCGGCAGATCAGGAAGACATTGTTGCGCCGGGCGGCGGGAAAGTCCCATTGCCGGACTTCCGAGCGGCCCCGCCGGAGGCTGCGGTCCGGCTCCAGCGCCGCCGGGGCGGGGGCGGCCATCTGCGTCGGCCGCTCGCCCTCGACCAGAGCGACGCCGACGAAGGCGTGTTGGTCCTTCGCCGGGTAGGGCGACCAGCCGCCGGGCGCTTCCGGCTGGGCCTGCACGGCCAGGCTGGCTGGGCAGCGGACCTCGTTCGCGAGGGCAGGGCCGGCGGTGGCGGTGACGAGGATCGTCAGGAGGATTATCAGGGGGATCAAGGTGCGGGGCATGGCGGGTCACAGCATAGTCCCAGCCGGTGAAGGCCTCCACCCCGCTCCGCTGTTGCAGGGACGGAGCGGGGGTGCCACCTTGCGCGCAAACCGGAAACCAGGGTTCGAGATTCCTTCCCATGGTCAAGAGAACGCCGCGCAAGCCCCAGAAAGCCGCGGCAAGGAAGCCATCGCCGAAAACGCCCGCCGCAGCATCGGGGCGCGCCGTCTCGCCGGTCCTGCTGGCGCTGGCCGGCGTGATCGCGGTCTTCGCGGTGGCGCTCGGCGCGCGATTCATCATCGGGCGCGACGCGCCGGAGACGGCCGTCGTGGAGCGGGAAGCGCCGGTCATCGCCCCGGCTGCGCCGATCAAGGCGCCCCCACCCCCCAAGGTCGCGGAGGCGCCGCCTCCGCCTCCGCCGGTTCGCGAAGCCGAACCCGCTCCGGCGCCCGTTCCCGCGCCGCCTCCCCAGGTGACCGAGGCCCCGGTCCCTGTCTCTTATACACATCTCCGAGCCACGAGACTATAACAGCTA
>NZ_JAUQTX010000198.1:0-13113 GCF_059803775.1 Azospirillum sp. UFLA03-27
GTCGGCAGCGTCAGATGTGTATAAGAGACAGGGCGATAGGGGCGAAAACTCAGCCCCCCAGATACCCCAGCACGCCCTTCCCTGCCCGCGCGCCCATGGCGAAGCAGCCCTGGAGGAGGTAGCCGCCGGTCGGCGCTTCCCAATCCAGCATCTCCCCGGCGACGAAGGACCCCGGCAGGCGGGTCAGCATCAAAGTATCGTCCAACTCCCCCAGCCGGACACCGCCGGCGGTGGAGATGGCGCGCTCGATCGGCCGCACCCCGGTCAGCACCATCGACAGGCCCTTGATCTGGCGGGCCAGCGCCGCCGGGTCGGACAGCTCGGACGCCGGGGTGAACTCGCGCAGCAGAGCGGCGCGCGAGCCGGTCAGCGACAGGGACTTCTTCAGGAAGGTCGACAGCGATTCCGCGCCGCGGCGGCGCAGCCGTTTGGCAATCGCCGACTCCGGCAGATCCGGCATCAGGTCGATGGTCAGGGCGGCCCAGCCCTCGCGCTCGATGGCGTCGCGCAAGGCAGCGCTCAGCGCGTAGACGGCGCCGCCCTCGATGCCGGTTTCGGTGATGACGAACTCGCCCTTCAGCCGCCGGTCGCCGAAGGCGAGGCCGACGCTCTTGACCGGCTGGCCGGCGAAGCGCTCGCGCAGGTGATCGGACCAGGGCACCTCGAAGCCCATGTTGGACGGGCGCAGCGGCGCGATGTCCACCCCGCGCGCCGCCAGAAGCTCGGTCCAGGCGCCGTCGGAGCCGGTGCGCGGCCAGCTCGCCCCGCCCAGCGCCAGTAGAGTGGCCCGCGGGGCGACGGTGGTCTCGGTACCGTTGCCCCGCTGGAAGCGCAGCGCGCCGGACGCGTCCCAGCCGAGCCAGCGGTGGCGGGTGTGCAGGGTGACGCCCAGCCCCTCCAGCCGGCGCAGCCAGGCGCGGACCAGGGTGGACGCCTTCATCTGCACCGGAAAGACGCGCCCGCTGGAGCCGACGAAGGTCTCGATCCCCAACCCCGCCGCCCAATCGCGCAGGTCCGCCGGGGAAAGGCCGCCCAGCAACTCGGCGAACAGCGGGGCCTGCGCGCCGTAGCGGGCGGTGAAGGCGTCCAGCGGTTCGGAATGGGTCAGGTTCAGCCCGCCGCGCCCGGCCAGCAGCAGCTTGCGCGCCGGGGTGGGCATCCGCTCAAAGACGGCGACCGAGCGGCCCGCGGCGGCGATGACCTCCGCCGCCATCAGCCCGGCCGGGCCGGCGCCGATGATCGCAACATCGGGAGGGAAGGCGTCGGGAGAAGAAACAGTGTCAGGGGCGTCGGTCATCGGGTCCCCCGAGGGGTGAAGGATGTCGACCGGTCCCGTCCGCACCGCCTTCGCCGAAGGAAAAAAGCAGGGTCGGACGGGACCGGGGCACTCAAGAAGCGGGAATCGGCGGCGCGGGACCGGATCAGTCCGCGTCGTCCTCCTGGGCCACCTCGTCGGCAAGGTCGTTGGCCATGTCGGCGAAATAGCCCGCGTCCACCTCCAGCCCGTTTTCCTCGCAGATCCGCATGAAGATGCGGTAGGCGTGCAGGATCGCGACGTCGAGAACGACGAGGTCGCCCTCCTCGCTGTGCTTGTCGGTGATGCCACGCTCCTGGAGCGTGCCGACGATGTCGTGAGAGGCGGCCTGAAGCACCGCTTCCATGGCTTGTTTGTGCAGAGTCGACATCGCGGGGGTCCTCTTTCTCAAGTGGTCGTCTGCCGTCGGGCGCGGCGCGTTCGGTGCCGGCCCGTGGTAGAAAACCCCTCTTAGCAGCTTCGGGTTCTCGCCGCAGCGATCATCGCGCGCCGTTCTTCGCATGGCTCTGCAGATAAGTCAGCAGCAGGCGGCCCTCCTCCTCGTCCAGCCGGGTCAGCCGCTTCATGGCGTTCATCTTGCCGATCCAGGCGTTCGCGTCGAAGTCGGCCGGCGGGTGCAGCGTGTGGCAGAGCGAGCAGTTGGCGTCGTAGACCCGCGCGCCGTAATCCCACAGCGCGCCGAGCGTGCCCACATAGCCGCCCGCGCCGGTCCAGGCGGTCAGGCGGACCTCCGTCCACTCCTGTTCGGTCTCGGGATCGGTGACGGTGCGCAGTGCAGCCGCTTGCCCGGCCGCCGCCGCGTTCAACCTGACCGTGGTGATGCGCTTGCCCGGTTGGGCGTAGAGCGTCTGGGTGGAACTGCCGCGCTGCCAGCCGGTGATTTCCACCTTGAGGGCGCCGCCCTCCGCCGTTAGGACCTTGACCGGAGTCGCCGCGGCGATCTCGCCGTCCCCGGACGCCCCCGGTGCCGGCGGCGCGCCGTACAAAGCGAGGCTGGTCAGGGCGTAGGCGGTGTCGCCGGGCTTCAGGGCCAGCGCCTTCGCCTGATCCGATAGGCCGGCGAAAAGCTGGCGATGGCCGGCGGTGACGTCGGGGAAGCTGTGGGCGATGCCCTTGTGGCAGTCGATGCAGGTCTTGCCGGCCTTCTCCGCCCCTTCCATGGCGCTGGCCGCCTTCGGCGTCTGCTTGTGGAAGTCCATGGCGCCGAAGGAATGGCAGTTGCGGCATTCCTGGCTGTCGGTGGCCCGCATGCGGTCCCATTCGCGGCGTGCCAGCGTGTGGCGCTTGGCCTCGAACTTCTCCTTGCTGTCGATGGAGCCGATGAGCCAGTGGTACAGCTCGCCCGACGCCTGCACCTTGCGGATCACCTTGTGCGTCCAGTCGCGCGGGACGTGGCAGTCGGCGCAGGTCGCCCTTACGCCCGAGGCGTTCTGGTAGTGCGGCGAGGTCTTGTACTCGACATACACGTTGTCGCGCATCTCGTGGCAGGAGATGCAGAATTCCATGCTGTTGGTCGCTTCCATCGCGGTGTTGAAGCCGCCCCAGCCGACCACCCCGACGACGACGCCCACCAGACCGGCCAGCGCGAGCGCCCCGAAGCCGCCCGCCGTCTTCCATCCCCACCGCATGTCGATACCCTGATAACCACCTTGAACAGGTGAGGGGGTGCGCGTTTCCGGCACGTCCGGCACAAGCGCACCCCCCTCACCCAAACCCTCTCCCCGCTTTCGGCGGACCAAAGGTCCGTCTGTCGCGTCAGCGCAAACTTCGTTTGCGCGTGAGCGGAGGGGAGAGGGGATACACCCGCCCCCGTCAGTCGAAGGGATGCGGCTTCGGCGTCTTGTCCGTGGACGGCGGCAGGATCGGCAGAGCGAAGCTCGGCTGGTCACCGGTCAGCGTCTTCAGGAAGGCGACGATCTTGCCGTTCTCATCGGGCGAGAACTTCTTGCCCAACTGGATGCGGCCCATGACGTCCACGGCGTCGGACAGCGTCGCGGCCTCGCCGTCGTGGAAGTAGGGGTAGGTCAGCGCGACGTTGCGCAGCGTCGGAACCTTGAAGTTGAAGCGGTCGGCCTCCTCCTTGGTCACCGCGATGCGGCCCTCGGCGGGGTTGTTGGTCTTGTAGGGCTCGACGACGCCCATCTTCTGGAAGGTGTTGCCGCCGACGGCCGAGCCGTTGTGGCAGGCGGTGCAGCCCGAGTCCTTGAACAGCTCGTAGCCTTCCAGCTCGACGGTGGTCAGGGCCTTCTTGTCGCCCTTCAGCCACTGATCGAAGCGGGAGTTCGGCGTGACCAGCGTCTCCTCGAAGGCGGCGATGGCCTTGGTCACCTCCTCGATGGTGATCTTGGTCTCGCCGAAGACCTCACCGAATTCCTTCTGGTATTCGGGGATGGAGCGCAGCACCTCGACCGCCAGGGCGTGGGTGGAGCCCATCTCGCCCGGGTTGGCGATCGGGCCGCCGGCCTGCTCCTGCAACGTCAGCGCGCGGCCGTCCCAGAACTGCGCCACGTTCAGGCTGGAGTTCAGCACGGTCGGCGAGTTGATCGGACCCTGCTGCCAGTTGTGGCCGATGGAGGTCTTCAGGTTGTCGGTGCCGCCCATGGACAGGTTGTGGCACGAATTGCAGGAGATGAAGCCGGACTTGGACAGCCGGGGATCGAAGTACAGCTTCTTGCCGAGTTCAACCAATCCGGGATTGGTGATCTTCGCCGGCTCGATCGGCGAAATCGGTTCCCCGGCGGCGAACGCGGGCGCGCCGAAGGTGGCGACGGAGGCCGCCAGCATGGCCGCAAACGACACGGCAGCACGCATGGACATCGCACTTCTCCCTTATCGAAGTTCTAATATTTTGGCTAATGCCTTGATGCAAAATGACAGTGACATGCCCCACTCTGGTGATACCAGTGACAGGCGTGTCGCGCGGCAACTTGCCGCATGTCCGTACACAAACTATGGCTACTCAAAACAATCCTTAATGCGGGCGTGAAAAAGGGGCGGCGGAATGCCCCGCCGCCCCCATCGGGACGATGCTCGAACAATGACTTTTGGTTGCGCCTAATCGGCGGCTTGGCTGGTCATGCCGCCTTGCACACCGGACGGCATGCCCTTCACCACCTCGTCCGCCGTGGCGCGGTGGACCTTCACGGAGCCGGTCCACTGGCCCCAGGCCTTCGGGTCGATCGTGTCGCCGTTCTTGCCCAGCGACTTCAGCCGCTTCTGGTCCTCGTCGGTCAGCACCTGCTTGGGCAGGGGGGCCAAGCCGGCGACGTCGGCGGCGGTCATGCCCAGCATGCCGGCGACCCGGCTGCCATAATCGTCATGAACCAGGAAGAAGTGCCAGAGCATCCGTTCCTGGACGTCGCGTTCGCACTGGCCAAGCAGCGTGCCCATGTTCAGAACCAGATCGTCGCGTTCCCAGTCCATCATGGTGCAGTAGCGGGCGCGTGCCTGAACGTAATCGTTGCGGCGCTCGATCACGCTGCGGGTCAGGCGGCCATGGATTTCCGGTGGGTTGTTCGGTTCCTCCCGCTGGGCTTCGCTGAGGCCGTTGTGGATGGACGGCTCGAAATTGACGTGCGGGTTCTGCCCCGGCGCCAGATCGCGCTGGTAGGACATCTGCCCGCCCGACAGGTTGGTGGCGACCGCAGCGTTCTTGGCTTGGTTGATCGGCAACTGCTGATAGTTGGGGCCGACCCGGTAGCGCTGCGTGTCGGAGTAGGAGAAGGTCCGCCCGACCAGCATCTTGTCGTCGGAGAAGTCCAGCCCGTCGACCAGCACGCCGGTGCCCATGGCGATCTGTTCGTTCTCGTTGAAGACGTCCTCGACGTTGCGGTTCAGCGTCATCACACCGACATGGCGCAGGGGGAAGTCCGACTCCGGCCAGATTTTGGTGTCGTCCAGCGGGTCCCAGTCCAGCTCGGGATGGTCGTGATCCTCCATGATCTGGACAAACACATCCCACTGCGGGTAATCGCCCCGGTCGATGGCCTCATAAAGATCCTTGGAGGCGGAGCCGAGATCCTGCCCCTGCACCTTCGCCGCCTCGTCCGCCGTCAGGCAGGCGACGCCGCAGCGCGGGTGGAAGTGGTACTTGACCAGCACCGTGTCGCCGTTGGCGTTCACCATCTTGTAGGTGTTCACGCCGAAGCCTTCCATGTGCCGGTAGTTGGCCGGAATCCCGCGCGGGCTGAACAAATGCGTCAGCATGTGCATGGACTCGGGCGTCTGGCTCATGAAGTCGAAGATGCGGTTCGGTTCCTGCCGGAAGGTCACCGGATCGGGCTTCAGCGAATGGATCACGTCCGGGAACTTGATGGCGTCGCGGATGAAGAAGACTGCGAGGTTGTTGCCGACGAGGTCCCAGTTGCCGTCCTCGGTGTAGAATTTCACCGCGAAGCCGCGCGGGTCGCGCGCCACCTCAGACGAATCGCGCCCGCCGATGACGGTGGAGAAGCGGATGGCCAGCGGGGTCTTTTTGCCGGCCTGTTGGAACAGCTTGGCGCGGGTGTATTTGGACGCCGGCTCGTCGCCGATCTTGCCCGTCGCTTCGAATTCCCCGTAGCAGACGAAGCCGCGGGCATGGACCACGCGCTCCGGAATGCGCTCGCGGTCGAAGTGGGAGATCTTCTCCAGGAACTGGTAATTCTCCAGCGTCGCCGGACCGCGGGCTCCCACGGTGCGCTGGGACTGGTTGTTGGTGATCGGGTGGCCCTGACGGTTGGTCAGAGTCTTCGATTGGTCAGCCATCGCTTTCTCCCTGAACAGCAAGCCGTGCCGGCGCACCTCTGGGGCGTCCGGTTGGGAGGTCAACGGCCCCAGTTTGGAACCGTTCCAATCCAAAACACCGGACGGCGGCACCCTGTCCGTCAGGGAGATGCCCAAACGGAAAAGGGCGGCCCCGAGGGACCGCCCTTTCCGCAAACGTCGTGGATGACGTGAGCTTTTCGACGCAGGCTATTAGAAGCCCATGCCGCCCATGTCGTCCATGCCACCCGGCATGCCGGCCGGAGCAGCCTTCTTCTCCGGCTTCTCGGCGATCATCGCCTCGGTGGTGATCAGCAGACCGGCGATCGAGGCCGCGTCCTGCAGGGCGGTGCGAACCACCTTCACCGGGTCGATGATGCCGGCGGCGACCAGATCGGTAAACTCACCCTTCTGGGCATCGTAGCCGAAGTTGGCGTCGTTCTGGTCCAGCAGCTTGCCGACCACGATCGAACCGTCGGTGCCCGCGTTGTAGGCGATCTGACGGACCGGGGCCTGCAGGGCGCGGCGGATGATCTCGATGCCGACGCGCTGCTCGTCGTTGATCGGCTTCAGGGCGTCCAGGGCCTTGGTGGCGTACAGCAGAGCGGTACCGCCGCCGGCGACGACACCCTCTTCCACCGCGGCGCGGGTGGCGTGCATGGCGTCGTCAACGCGATCCTTGCGCTCCTTCACCTCGACCTCGGTGGCGCCGCCGACGCGGATGACGGCAACGCCGCCAGCCAGCTTCGCCAGACGCTCCTGCAGCTTCTCGCGGTCGTAGTCCGAGGTGGTCTCCTCGATCTGCGCCTTGATCTGGCCGATGCGGGCCTGGATGTCCTCGGCCGAGCCGGCGCCGTCGACGATGGTGGTGTTCTCCTTGGAGATCACGACCTTCTTGGCGGTGCCCAGCATGTCGATGGTGACGTTCTCGAGCTTGATGCCGAGATCCTCGGAGATGACCTGGCCGCCGGTCAGGATGGCCATGTCCTCCAGCATCGCCTTGCGGCGGTCACCGAAGCCCGGGGCCTTGACGGCGGCGACCTTCAGGCCGCCACGCAGCTTGTTCACGACCAGGGTCGCCAGGGCCTCGCCCTCGACGTCCTCGGCGATGATCAGCAGCGGACGCGAGGACTGCACGACGGCCTCGAGGACCGGCAGCAGGGCCTGCAGACCCGACAGCTTCTTCTCGTGGAGCAGGATGAACGGGCTCTCGAGGTCCGCGATCATCTTGTCGGCGTTGGTGATGAAGTACGGCGACAGGTAGCCGCGGTCGAACTGCATGCCCTCGACGACGTCCAGCTCGGTCTCGAGGCTCTTGGCCTCCTCCACCGTGATGACGCCCTCGTTGCCGACCTTCTCCATGGCCTGGGCGATCATCTTGCCGATCTCGCCTTCGCCGTTGGCGGAGATGGTGCCGACCTGGGCGATCTCGTCGTTGGTCGTGACCTTCTTGGCACGGCCGCGGATGTCGTTCACGACGGTCTCGACGGCGAGGTCGATGCCGCGCTTCAGGTCCATCGGGTTCATGCCGGCGGCCACCGACTTCACGCCCTCGCGGACGATGGCCTGGGCCAGAACGGTCGCCGTGGTGGTGCCGTCGCCGGCCAGGTCGTTCGTCTTCGACGCGACCTCACGCACCATCTGGGCGCCCATGTTCTCGAACTTGTCCGACAGCTCGATTTCCTTGGCGACCGAGACGCCGTCCTTGGTGATGCGCGGAGCGCCAAAAGACTTCTCGATCACGACGTTGCGGCCCTTCGGACCCAGCGTCACCTTCACGGCGTCGGCGAGGATGTCCACACCGCGCAGCATCTTCTCGCGCGCGGCGGCGGAGAACTTAACTTCCTTGGCAGCCATTGCTCACTTCCTTGAAATTCGGGGGGTTGGATCGCTCAAGCGCGGGCGGAGGCTCAGGCCTCGACGACGCCCATGATGTCGGATTCCTTCATGATCAGGAAATCCTCGCCCTCGATCTTCACCTCGGTGCCCGACCACTTGCCGAACAGGATGCGGTCGCCGGCCTTCACGTCGAGCGCAACGACCTTGCCGCTCTCGTCACGGGCGCCCGGACCAACCGCGACCACCTGGCCCTCCTGGGGCTTTTCCTTCGCGGTGTCGGGAATGATGATCCCGCCCTTGGTCTTGGTGTCGGACTCCAGACGCTTGACGACGACGCGGTCGTGCAGCGGACGGAACTTCATGGGGATGCCTCCAGGATCAAGGCTTATTGAAAGGATTGGCGCCGGGCTCGGGGCTGTTAGCACTCTCCCCCGGCGAGTGCCAGACAGCTAATCGAGCTGAGGTTTCGATTCAAGAGGGTCGTTGCGGCAATCGGTGCGATTCCTGGCAGCAGTCACCATGGCTTGCTGCTAATGCATTGAAACAGAAGAAAAATTTTTGTTGCCCGCCGCAGCCGCGAACGGCACACTTTCACAAAAGAATCACGTAGGCACAGCGCGAGGACGCCACCGGTTCCACCATCACGGAGGCAGAGCATGGCCAGTCTGGGGCTTCAGCTTCGCGATTACCGCCTGACCACGGCGGAGATTCTGTACCACATGCCGGACCACCCGCACCTGCTGCAGAGCTATCTCTGGCAGGAGTTGGATCTCGCCCCCGGCTACCCGGTGCTGCGCCGGTTCCTGGATTTCTGGCAGGCCAACCTGGACGGCAGGCTGCATTCGGTGAAGCTGGCGACCCATCGCCTGATCACACCGGGGGAGGCCCGCGCGGTGGCCGCGGAATTCCGCTGGACCTGACACCCGGCCAAGCCCTCTCCCCATGCGGGTAAATGTGAATAAATAAACCATTTTTAGGAGTTTATTGCTTCGGATACCCTTTCCCAAGCACGAACCGTTCGTGCCAATGCACGTTCACGACACGCTGGGGAAGACGATCATGACGACGCCGGTTTGCGAAGAAGCGGTCAACCTTGTGAAGCATTTCGAGGGTCTTTACCTCAAGGCCTACCTGTGTCCGGCGGGGGTGCCGACCATCGGCTACGGCCACACCGCCGGGGTCGAACTGGGGCAGAGCATCTCCTCCGCCCAGGCCGACGACCTGCTGAAGTCGGACCTGACCTCCGCCGCCGCCCAGGTGGACAAGCTGGTCACCGTCGCGCTGAACCCGAATCAGCGCGGCGCGCTGGCCTCCTTCGTGTTCAACCTGGGGGCCGGCAGCCTGCAATGCTCGACCCTGCTGCGCCTGCTGAACCAGGGCGACTACGAAGGCGCCGCCGGCCAGTTCAGCCGCTGGGTCTACGCCACGGTCAACGGCGTCAAGACGCAGCTTCCGGGTCTGGTGAAGCGCCGCGCCGCCGAGGCCGACCTGTTCGAAAGCTCCACCGAGCCGCTGCCCCAGGCGGCGGTCAGCACCGCAACGGGCGCGTGATCGCGCGGATGGGGGTGGCCAGCCACCCCCTCACCCTTTCCGCTGGCCGGTCAGCCGCAGGCCGCGGTCGATCCATTGGGCGGTCAGTTTTTCCTGGACGGCGTTCTGGCGCAGCCGCTGGTTCAGGTTTGCGAAATCCACGCGGTCGAGGCTCTGGTCCTGGTTGAAGCAGGAGAAGACCACCGTCTCCTCGCCGGTCGCCGGGTCGATGTGCCGTTGCAGGCACTGGGCACAGATCTCCTTCATCATGCATTGCATGGGGGAGTTGATGGAGCCGATGGCCGCGTGGCCGGGCTTCAGGTATGGCTTCAGCGCGCCGTGCCGTGCCGCCCCCACCGCCGCCATCATGCGGTCGGAGCCGATGGCGACGATGCGGTCCACCGTTTCCAGGGGGATGTCCGCCGGCCCCAGATCGCCCGTCGCGTAGGCGCGCATGGCCTCCACGATGTTGCCGACGAAGGTCCGGTCGCCGGGGCGCGACGGCGTGAAGCCCGGCGCCTCGTCGCAGCACCAGACGACGCGGTCGGCGGCGGCCTCGATCTGTTCGGTCTTGTAACGATCCTCCATCCGCTTGTAGCCGGCGAAGTAGACGACCCGGTTGCCGCGCGCCCGGCAGGCCTGCCCGATGGAGAACAGCACCGCGTTGCCCAGCCCGCCGCCGACCAGCGCCACCGTCTCGCCCTCCGGGATCTCGGTCGGGGCGCCGGTCGGCCCCATCACCACCACCGGGTCGCCGGGTTTCAGCAGGGCGCAGAGGTCGGATGAGCCGCCCATCTCCAGAACGATCAGGGAGAGCAGCCCGGCGTCCTTGTCCACCCAGGCGCCGGTCAGGGCCAGCCCTTCCATGGCCAGCGTGGTCCGGCCGATCCGTTGCGCCAGCGTTTCGAAATTCTGCAGCCGGTAGAACTGTCCGGGTTCGAAACGGCGCGCCGCGGCGGGGGCCTTCACCACCACCTCCACGATGGTCGGGGTCAGGCGGGTCACGCCGTGCACCAGGGGCCGCAGGTCGGTGTTCAGGCGCCGCACCAGCGCCTCCGGCGTCACGGAGGTCGGCGCCCGGCGGGCCAGCGCGCGGCTGACCACCGGATAGCCGCGCTTCGCCCCGCCCATCGCCTTCACCACATTGCCGGCGAAGGACGGGTGCAGGTCGCCGAAGAAGCTGAGGAACCGCCCGTCCGGCGTCCGCGCCATCAGCACATGCGCCTGGGCCGGCTTGCTCGTCCGCTCCGGCGTCACCGGGCGGCCGTCCTCGTCGATGGCGCGAAAGCAGCGCCCGTCCAGTTCCACCCACTCCGGCTCCTCGCGGGCCAGGACGGTGTTCGGCTGGGTGCCGGCGGCGACCAGGATGGTGCGGGCGGGAAGCCGCGCGTCCACGGCGGCGGGCGCCACCACCCCGTCCGGCCCGACCGGGCTGATGGCGAGGTGGATCGCCCGAGCGGCGCCCGATTCGTCGATCTCCACCCCGCGTGGGGCGGCGCATTCCAGGAAGCGGATGCCCTCGGCCAGCCCGTGCGCCACCTCCTCGTGGTTCAGCGTGTAGCTGGGGCTGTCGATCAGCCGCCGTCGATAGGCGATGGTCGAGCCGCCCCAGGATTGCAGCAGCGCCGTGACGCGCGGCTCGCGCCCCTCGTCCCCCGCCGCCAGACGCTCCGCCCGGATGGCGCGAGCGTGGGCCAGGAACTCGTCGGCAAGGTCGGCCTCGTCGGGCGTCCAGCGGGCGCGCACCGCCGCCTCCCCCCGCTCGGCCCCCAGGACCTCGTAACGGGAGAGGAACTTCTCGACCTGGACCGGATAATAGGCCAGCGCCTCCGTCGCCGTGTCGATGGCGGTCAGCCCGCCGCCGATCACCACGATGGGCAGCCGGACCTGGAGGTTGGCGATGCTGTCCGGCTTGGCCGCCCCGGTCAGTTGCAGCCCCATCAGGAAGTCCGAGGCCTGCCGCACCCCGCGGGCGAGCCCGTTCGCCATCGGCACGACGGTCGGTTTGCCCGCCCCCATGCACAGGGCGATGTGGTCGAATCCCAGCTCCAGCGCCCCGTCGATGGTCAGCGTGCCGCCGAAGCGCACCCCGCCGATGATCGTCATGCGCGCCCGGCGCTCCAGCAGCAGCCGGATCACCTTCAGGAAATTCTTGTTCCAGCGCACGGTGATGCCGTATTCGGCCACCCCGCCGAAACCGGCCATCACCCGCTCGTCCAACCGGTCGTAGAGGTCGCGCACGTCGCGGATCGGCCGGAAGGGCACCCGCGTGCCGCTCGGCAGCACGCCGGAGAGGTCGGCGGGCAGCGGCTCGATCTTCAGCCCGTCGATGCCGACCACCGTGTGCCCGTCGTTCATCAGATGATGGGCCAGCGTGAAGCCCGCCGGCCCCAGCCCGGCCACCAGCACCTTGTAGCCGCTGTCCGGTCGCATCAGCGGGCGGCGCAGGTCCAGCGGGTTCCAGCGGGTCAGCAGGCTGTAGATCTCGAAGCCCCAGGGCAGCTCCAGCACATCCTTCAGCGTTCGGGTCTCCGCCTGCGGGATGTCCACCGGTTCCTGTTTTTGATAGATGCAGGCCTTCATGCAGTCGTTGCAGATGCGGTGGCCGGTGGCCGCGCACATCGGGTTGTCGACCACCACCACGGCCAGCGCCCCGATGGGCACGCCGTCCGCCTTCAGCGCGTGCATCTCGGAAATCTTCTCTTCCAGGGGGCAACCAGCCAGCGCGACGCCGAAGGCGCTCTTCTGGAACTCCCCGGTCTTGCGGTCGCGCAGCCCCTTGGAGCAGCTGTCCTTGCCCTGGTTGTGGCACCAGATGCAGTAGTTGGCCTCGTCCAGCGCCCCGGCCAGATCGGTGCCGGGGTCGGTCAGGTGGAAGCCCTGGCGCTCGCGGCATGCCCCGTCGGGCAGGCGCATCATGGTGACGCCGTGCCGCTCCACCGTCTCCACGGGAACGAGACGCTGCGGATCGGTGCGGTGCGGCACCTGGAACAGCACGCCGCCGCCGTGCCGGGCGCGCCCGGCCTCGCTGAAGACCGCCCAGGCGGCGTATTGGGCGGCGCTGTCGAGCTGGTCGGCGTGGGCCGCCTCATCCTCCATCCAGGCCAGCACCTGCCGGGCGAAGGCGGCCTCGGTCAGCGGGCCGCCCAGCCAGTCCTCCAGCCTTGCCGCCAGCTCCGCCCCGTCGAGCGCGGCGACCGCCTCCGGCTTCACCGCCTTGGCGGCGCGGCGTTGAACGAACAGGCGCTTGGCGGTGTAGAGCGGCGCCAGCTCCGTGTGGCGGGCGCGCAGTTCGTCGAGCGCGGCGCGGATGCCGAACAGGTCGCCGATGAAATCCTCGGCGTGGGGGGCGAGCGCGATCAGCAGGGCGCTTTCCACCTTGGCCTCCAGCCGATCGGGCTGGGCGCGGGCGGAGAGCAGCCGGTTGGCGAGCGCCACGTCCGCATCGGACAGCCGGGCGAGGAAGGCGCGGTCGAGCCGGGCCAGCCCGTCCTGCCCGTAAAGCTCGTGGAACGACAGGCCGAAGCCGAGGGTGAGGTCCGCCATCGCCGCCCCGCATCCGAAGCCGTTGGTAAGACTGATATTTGTAACACCCGCAACCCGCCGCCTTCACCCGAAACCGGTGTCGCCGGCCACGGGGTAACCCCTGTCTCTTATACACATCTCCGAGCCCACGAGACTATAAC
>NZ_JAUQTX010000199.1:0-12911 GCF_059803775.1 Azospirillum sp. UFLA03-27
GCGTCAGATGTGTATAAGAGACAGCCCCCGGAACCGCGCCGCGCGCCGCGTCCAGGCGCCGGGTGCGCGGCGTGCCGTCGCCGCTGACCCTGCGGATTCTCGCCGTCAACGTGCTGGCGCTGCTGCTGCTGGTCGGCGCCCTGCTCTATCTCGGCCGCTACCAGGACCGACTGGTCCAGGCGGAGCTGGACGCGCTGGAGACGGAGGCCCGCATCTTCGCCTCCGCGCTCGGCGAGGGCGCCGTGCAGCGGGCCGCCGACGAGCCGGAGCTGGGCCAGGAGAGCTACGAGCTGTCGCCGGAGCTGGGGCGCCAGATGATCCGCCGGCTGGCGCTGGCGACGGAGACGCACACCCGGCTCTACGGCCCGGATGGGCGGCTGCTGTCGGACAGCCGCGTGCTGACCGGCTCGCCCGGCAAGATCGAGATCCAGGAGCTGCCGCTGCCGCCCTCCGGGGATCCGGCGTCACGGGCGGTCAACGAGTTCTACGCCCGCTTCATCGACGTGGTGCCGAGCCGGGAGAACCTGCCGCTCTACCGCGAGCCGCCGGGCCACGCCGCCGAATCGGCGGCCCCGCCGCCCAACGTGGAACGCGCGCTGGCCGGCGAGAACAGCGCGACGGTGTGGCGGCTGGCCTCGCCGGTCGCCCGATCCAACCTGCTGCTGACGGTCGCCGTTCCGGTACAGCGCTACAAGGAGGTGCTGGGGGCGGTGCTGCTGTCGCGCAGCGGCACGGTGATCGACGAGGCCATCCGGTCGGTGCGCACCGACATTCTGCGCGTCTTCGCGGTGGCGCTTCTGGTCACGGTCCTGATGTCGCTCTATCTGGCCGGCACCATCGCCCGGCCCATCCGCAAGCTGGCGCAGGCCGCCGACCGGCTGCGCACCGGCCACGGGCGCCACACCGAGATCCCCGACTTCACCCGCCGCGGCGACGAAATCGGGGAGCTGTCCGGTGTGCTGCGCGACATGACGGCGGCGCTGTGGGCGCGCATGGACGCCATCGAGCGCTTCGCCGCCGACGTCGCCCACGAGATCAAGAACCCGCTGACCTCGCTGCGCAGCGCGGTCGAGACGGTCAGCCGTATCCAGGACCCGGCCCGCCGCGACAAGCTGATGGCGATCATCGCCGACGACGTGCAGCGGCTGGACCGGCTGATCAGCGACATCTCCAACGCCTCGCGCCTGGACGCAGAGCTGTCCCGCGCCGCTCTGGAACCGGTGGACATCGGCGCGATGCTCCGCACGCTCGCCGACATCCACCACACCACCGCGGAGGACGAGGAGGACGAGGGCGGGGCGGAGGCCGTGCCGAGCGTCGTCATCGAGCCGCCGCGGGGAGGGTCGCTGACCGTGAAGGGGCTGGAGGGGCGTCTGACCCAGGTCTTCCAGAACCTGATCGCCAACGGCTTGTCCTTCTCGCCGCCCGGCGGGCAGGTCCGGCTGGCCACCCGACGCACCCCGGACGGCGCGGTCGAGGTGACGGTCAGCGACGACGGCCCCGGCATTCCGGAGGGCAAGGAGGAGGCGATCTTCGAACGCTTCTACACCGAGCGGCCGGCAGGCGAGAAGTTCGGCACCCATTCCGGCCTTGGCCTGTCGATCTCCAAGCAGATCGTCGAGGCCCACGGCGGCACCATCCGGGCCGCGAACCGTCTCGGCCGCGATGGGGAGACGATCGGCGCCGTCTTCACCGTGCGCCTGCCCCGCCCGTGAGGGATTTCCACATGGCGGATGCGGCATAGTTGCAATTTGAGAAAAGACGTATGGACAAAGTCGTGGGTGCGGCGGATGCTCGATTACGGTCATTCCCGCGCCTGCGACGGCTGGCCTTTCAACAACCGGACGTCACCAACCGGAAGAGGGCCATGTCCGACATCCAGCCCGACCCCATGCCATTCGCACCGTGCCGGACCGACGAAGCCGCCTTGGCCCCGGTCGCACCAGCCTCGGCCAGGGTGATCGACTTCCGCCGCTATCGGCTGGCCCGCCTCATCAACGACGCCAGCGTCCAGCAGGGCGAGCTGGCCCGGATGATGCGGGCATCGGCCAACGAACGGACGCAGCTGGCGGAGGCGCTCCAGGGCGCCCAGCGGCATCTGGCGACCATCGCCGACAGCTACACCCATCTGCTGACCCGGCTGGCCCGTGAGAAGGATTTCCGCACGGCCTGCCAGGAGGCAGCGGAGTTGGACGATCTGGACGAGATGATCCGCCGGCGCGACGCGCTGGCCAGCGAATTGGCGGACATCCGCCGTACCGTCCGGCCCGGCCTGCGCATCGGCTTGACCGCGGGTTGCGACCGGCCGGCCTGAGGCCGGAACTCGCGCGGCTGTCACCGTGGCTCAGCCGGGTTATGGCCGGAGCACGGCGGTCGCGCCGGCGCATTCGAGGCGTATCGGGCGGGAAAAGGATGCATTTTCGGCATCCCATTGACAGAACCAGCGGCACGCCTCACCTTCGCGGGATCATGGTAACGATTCACGGCACCTGCGTCCTGGTCGGCACATGGAATGACGGCCATGGAAACGGCGGCAGCGGCGGCATACGGAGCGGCGGCGACCGCAGCGAAACGCCCGTCGGCGTGCTGCTGCGGGGGCCGTCGGGCAGCGGCAAGTCCGATCTGGCCTTGCGGATGATCGACGCGGGGGCGCTGCTGGTTGCCGATGACCAGGTGGAACTGCGCGTCGACCAGGACAGGCTGATGGCGGCGGCGCCGGCGGCTCTGGCCGGTCTTCTGGAGGTGCGGGGCGTCGGCATCATGCCCCTGCCCGCTGCCGCGGAGGCGGAGGTCGGGCTGGTCGTCGATCTGGTGCCGCGCGACGCCGTGGAGCGTCTTCCCATGGAAGAGGCCGCGGATCTTCTCGACCGGGCCGTCCCGCGCCTCGCCCTCTGCCCCTTCGACGCCTCGACTCCGGCCAAGCTCAAGTTGGCCGCCGCCGCGGCGCGGGCCGGCTCGCTGGGAAAGGTTCCGAACCTGCCATGACCGACCGCCATTCCCCGGAAAACCTGCTGACGGAACGGCCGATGGGCCCGGACGGTCAACTCGTGCTGGTCACCGGCATGTCCGGAGCCGGTATGTCCGTCGCCTTGAAGGCTCTGGAGGATTTGGGCTACGAAGCGGTGGACAACCTGCGCCTCTCACTGGTCCCGGCGCTTCTGGAGCAGGCGGACCCGCGCAAGCGGCCGCTGGCCCTGGTCATCGACAGCCGCACCCGCGACTTCTCCGCCCACGCCATGCTGGAGGAGGTCGAGGCGCTGAAGGCCCATGCCGGATTGGACGTGCGGCTGGTCTTCCTCGACTGCGGGGACGAGACGCTGCAGCGCCGCTTCACCGAGACGCGCCGCCGCCATCCATTGGCCATCGACCGCCCGGTTCCGGACGGCATCCAGCTGGAACGCACCATGCTGCTGCCGCTGAAGCAGCAGGCCGACGTGACCATCGACACCACGCAATTGTCGATCCACGACCTGCGCCGCATCCTGGCCGGCAACTTCCAGATCGGGGCCCAGGCGGCGCTCCAGGTCTTCGTCACCTCCTTCTCGTTCCGGTTGGGGTTGCCTCGCGAGGCGGACCTCGTGTTCGACGTACGCTTCCTGACAAATCCCCATTATGATCCGGATCTGCGCCCGCTCACCGGCCTGGACCCCCGCGTGGCGGCGCGCGTGGAGGGCGATCCGGATTTCGCCGACTTCTTCCGTCATCTGACGGAACTGTTGCAGCCGCTTCTGCCGCGCTACAACCAGGAGGGCAAGAGTTACCTGACCATCGCGGTCGGCTGCACCGGCGGCAAGCACCGGTCGGTGTTCGTCGCCGAACGGCTGGCCGCTTGGCTGGGCGGGCTGGGGCTGAAGGTCGGGATCAGCCATCGGGAGTTGGACCGGCAGGCCCCGCGCACCGGCTGACCGCTGAAGGTTGGCCAGAGGGGTTGAGCCAAGGGGCGGATTGATCCGGATAAGGGATCGTTCATAAGTGCCGCAATAAGAATGTGGCTTCGGGGGAGGCTCCAGAATTGAAGGATGTCCCATGATCGGTATGGTTCTGGTAACCCACGGGCGCCTCGCGGCAGAGTTCATCGCCGCGCTGGAGCATGTGGTGGGTGAGCAGCAGCAGGTGCGGGCCGTGTGCATCGGCCCAGACGACGACATGGAGCAGCGCCGTCAGGACATTCTGAACTCCGTGGCCGACGTGGACGACGGGTCCGGCGTTGTCGTGCTGACCGACATGTTCGGCGGGACTCCATCCAACCTCGCCATCTCCATCATGGACAAGGCGAAGGTCGAAGTGATCGCCGGCGTGAACCTGCCGATGCTGATCAAGCTGGCCAGCGTCCGCCGCCAGGAAACGCTGACCCACGCCGTGACCGCCGCGCGGGAGGCCGGACAGAAATACATCAACGTCGCATCCTCGCTGCTGTCGGACGGGTGACTCGATGAGCGTTCCAGACGACAAGACGCCCGCCCAGGGCGCTTCCGGCGTTGACGGGCGGACTCCGGAGAGAAACCCCGAAATCTGCCAGACCGTCACCATCTGCAACCAGCGCGGCCTGCACGCCCGCGCGGCTGCGAAGTTCGTGAAGCTGGTCGCCACCTTCGATTGCGAAATCGAGGTGCGGCGCGGCGAGACACAGGTTTCGGGCGAATCCATCATGGGCCTGATGATGCTGGCCGCCGGCCCCGGCACCTCGGTGGAGCTGTACGCCTACGGCCGCGAGGCCGAGGACGCCATGGCCGCTCTCGTGGATCTGATCACCCGCAAGTTCGATGAAGACTGACGTTCCGGCCGCCGGCCAGGGGCGGTCGTTGCGCGGGCTGGGCGTTTCGCCCGGCATTGCCATCGGCCCGGCCCACGTGGTGGAGAGCGGCGCCGTCCGCGTTCCCGAATACACGCTCGCCGCCGATCAGGTGGAGGCCGAGGCCGCGCGCTTCGCCGATGCCTGCGGCAAGGCGCGCCGCCAGATCCGCAAGCTGAAGGCCAAGGCGCTGACGCTGCCCGGCTCCGCGTCGGAGGAGATCGGCTTCCTTCTCGACGCCCATCTGGCGATGGTAACCAACTCGCGCCTGACGCGCGGCGTCGAGCGCCGCATCCAGCAGGAGCTGGTCAACGCCGAGGCCGCGGTCCAGGCGGAGATCGCCACCATCGCCCAGACCTTCGCGAGCATGGAAGACAGCTACCTCGCCGGGCGAATCGCCGACGTGCGCGAGGTGGGTCGGCGCCTGATCCGCAACCTAATGCGGCACGAGTATCAGGCCTTCTCCATGCTGAACCCCGGCGCGGTGATTCTGGCCGAGGAGCTGACCCCGGCGGACACCGCCCTGCTCGACCCGCGCCGCGTCGCCGGATTCGCCACCGTGCTCGGCGGCGCCGAGGGGCACACGGCGATCATGGCGCGCTCGCTGGGCATTCCGGCGGTGCTGGGCGTCGGTGGGCTGCTGGCTGGGTTGAAGAATGGGATCACGGTCATCGTGGACGGGGTGCAGGGTCGCGTCATCATCGACCCCACCCCAGAGGTGCTGGAGGACTACCGGCAGCGCCGCGCCGAGCGCGAGCGCGAGCGCGAGCAGCTGAAGGGCCTGCGCAAGCTGCCGGCGGTCACGCGCGACAACACCGCGGTGACGCTCCAGGCCAATCTGGAGCTGCCGCGCGACCTCGACCACGCGCTGGAGAACGGGGCGCAGGGGATCGGGCTGCTGCGCACCGAGTTCCTGTTCATGAACCGCGACCAGTTGCCGGACGAGGACGAGCAGTACACCGTCCTGCGCTCCATCGTGGAGGGCATGGGCGGGCGCACCGTCACCGCCCGCACCATGGATGTCGGCGGGGAGAAGCTGGCCGGCTGGATGGCCGGCCGCTACGGCGAGCCGGCGAACCCGGCGCTCGGTCTGCGCGCCGTCCGGCTGGGCCTGCGCGAGCCGAAGCTGCTGGAGACGCAGCTCGCCGCCATGCTGCGGGCCGGCGTCCACGGGCCGCTGCGCATCCTGCTGCCGATGATCTGTTCGGTCGCCGAGGTGCAGCGCGTGCGCGAGATGATGGGCCAGGTGGCCCGCCGCCTGCGCCGCCGCGGCGTCCCCATCGCCGATCCGCTGCCGCCGGTGGGGGTGATGGTGGAGGTTCCGGGCGCGGCCCTGTCCGCGGACGCGCTGGCCTACGCCGCCGACTTCTTCTCCATCGGCACCAACGACCTGACCCAGTACACGCTGGCCATCGACCGCGGCGACGAGCAGGTCGCCTCGCTCTACGACCCGCTGCATCCGGCGGTTCTTCGCCTGATCCAGTTCACCATCGAGGCGGCGTTGCGCGCCCGCATCCCGGTGTCGGTCTGCGGCGAGATCGCTGGCGACGCGCGCTACACGGCCTTGTTGTTGGGGCTTGGCGTGCGCGACCTGTCGATGGTCCCGCCGGCCATCCCCCTGGTGAAGCGGCGCATCCGCAAGCTGGACCTTCAGGAAGCCACCCGCCGCGCCCGCGTCATCATGGACCAGAGCGACAGCGGGCGCATCGCCGCCCTGCTGGACGACTTCAACGCCGTCGGCTGAGGCACCGCTCGAAGGAAGAACGGCGTCCGCGCAACTCCATCGTTGCCGCGGACGCCATTCTCACCGCCCGATCATGGGCTTCAGCCAGGGCCAGGAGATGAACAGTTCAGTGAAGTAGCCTTGGGTGAGAATGCCGCGGCCGACCTTGTGGATGCGGGCCGGAAGCGCGCCGAGCTCCCCCTTGCGGGCGATCACGAAGATGGACCGGCGGAAGCTCGTGGCCGGAAAGGGCAGAACCCGCAGGCGACCCAGATGCTGGCGGCTTTTCACCAGCGCGGTCGGCGGAAGCAGGCTCCACCCCATCTCCTCCGCCACCATGGCCATCATGGTGTCGACGGCGTCGAACGCGAAGCTGCGCGGGATCTCCATGCCCAGCCGGCGCAGATGCTGGTCCACCATCCGGCCGAGGCTGCTGTCCGCCGTGTTGCGGATCAGCGGCAACGCCTGCGAAAGCGCGCGCAGCCCGGCCTCGTCGGCGACCTCCGGCGCGTTGCGTGGCACCAACAGCACGAAGGGCTCGGTGACCAGCCGGGCGCTGTCCACCTGATCCATGTCGTCGAAGGACTCGTTGGTGAAGATGACGTCCAGGCGCCGCGCCATGAACTGCTCCCGCAGTTGCCGGCTCAGCCCCGCCGCGATGCTGAAGGAGGGCACGCCGTCGCGCAGTTGCTGAAGCAGCCGCGGCATGAACGGGGCGGCCAGCGTGTCGATGCAACCGAGCCGCAGCTCCGGCACGAAGGGCGCATCCTTGCCGCCGATCACCGCCGGCAGTTGGCGGGCGTCGTTCAGGATGCGCTTGCTCCAATGCCAGAGCCGGTGACCGGCGGCGGTCAGCGCCATCGGGCGGATGCTTCGGTCGAACAGCTGCGTGGCGAAGGCTGCTTCCAGTTGACGCACCACATGCGACACGGCCGATTGGGTCAAGCCCAGTTGGCCCGCCGCTCGGGTCATGTTGCCAAGCTCCGCCACGGTCACGAACACTTCGAGGGCGTCGAGGTCAAAGTCGCGATGGCGCATGGGGCGAGCGGGCTTCGTCTTCCGGCGGTCGTGGGGCAGGTCCCGATGGAGACCCGGGTGGCGGCGCATTATGAACGCAGTTCATCCTCACCATGAAAGTCATTTCTTGACGTGACGGGACGGAACGGTCGTGGGCAGCCTCGCGGGGTCGTCATCCCTTGCGAGCCTCCCATCATGACCATCCCTCCCCTCCCCTCCATCACCGCCGACCAGCCCGCGACCCAGCCCGCCGCCCGACTCATCGGCCATTGGCTGGCCGGTCTGGAGCGCGCCGGCATTCCCGACGACGTCGCCGCGGCGGCCCGCGCCTGCATCATCGACACGCTGGGCGTGGCTCTGGCCGGAGTGGGCACCGACACCGCCCGCCTGGCGCGGGAGGAAGCGCTGGACATCCATGCCGCCGGCCCGTCCACCCTGCTGGGAGGTGGACGCCTCAACGCCGAAGGGGCCGCCTTCGCGAATACCGCCGCCGCCCACGCACTGGATTTCGACGACAACTCCTATGCCGGATTCGTCCATGGGTCGGCCGTGGTGGTGCCGACCGCCCTGGCCGCGGTGGAGGCGGCCGGAGGCACCGGAGCCGATCTGCTGACCGCCGTGGTTGCCGGTGCGGAGGCCGAATACGCGCTGGCCATCGCCCTCGGCAACGGAGTGTATGAGGCCGGCTGGTGGACCACCGCGCTGTTCGGCGGCGTCGGCGCCGCGGCCGCGGCCGCCAAGGCCTTCCAGTTGGACGGCGACCGGGCCGCCGACGCCATTGCCTTTGCGCTCTGCGGAGCCGGCGGCATGCGCGCCTGCTTCGGCACGGGCGCCAAGCCGCTGCTGGCCGCGCAGGCCGCCGCCAACGGGCTGCGCGCGGCGCGTCTGGCCAAGCGTGGCGGGGCCGTTCCGCACGGCGTGGTCGAGGACCCGCGGGGCTTTGCCCGGTTGGTGGCGCAGGGCCGCTTCGATCCCACGGCGGTGACGGCCTTGGGCCGACGGTGGCACCTGCTCGACCCCGGCATCGACACCAAGGCCTATCCTGTCTGCCTCTCCTCGCACGCGGCGGCCGACGCAGTGCGCGACCTGATGACGGAGCACCGGCTGGCTCCGTCGGACATCGCGGCGGTGCGCTGCGTCGTGCCGCCCGTGGTGGCCGCCAACCTCACCTACGACCGCCCGGCCACTCCCGGTGAAGCCCGCTTCAGCCTGCCCTTCGCGGTGGCCTGCGTGATGCTGCACGGCGACCTGACTCTGGATCACCTGACCGCAGCGACGCTGGCCGACCCGCATCTGTGCGCGGCCATGGAGCGTGTGAGCATGCGGCCCGACCCCGGCTGGAACGCCGATCCCGAGCGGGCACGGCTGGCCCCGGAAGGCGCCGCTGTGACGGTGGAAACCGTGACCGGACGTGCGTTCCGTCGCTTCTGCGCCTCGGCGCGCGGCACCGTCGCCCGGCCCCTGTCGGCGCAGGAGCATGCCGGGAAGTTCCATGACTGTGCCGGACGCGCCATGGGACCGGAGGCAGCGGCGCGGCTCCATCGGAAATTGCTGGATATCGATGCGATGCCCCGGCTGGACGGGCTTCTGGACGGCTCGATCGGCTGACATGCGGGGCAACAGCATACGCCTGCATTCATGGTCCCTGCAAAATTCATTCATGGTGCTGGCGAGGCGCCCATAATCCAGCCTAATTTTTGAGCAAGATTGTCAGTCCAACGAACGGAATTTTACGAGCAAATTCCGGGCTTCAGCGGTGATCGAAAATCAGGCACATGGTCCGCGACACCATATTTGCCTAATTTATGGGCATATCTTGCTCCACCGAACGGCACGACCTTGGCCTTTCCGCCCATGACGGGTCTGTGAGAGCGTCGAGGCAACAGGAACCAAGGTCCACAACGGACCCCGCAAGCAGAGAGGCTTCATCATGGTGAAACGGTTGGTGGCACGGGCGGTGCTCTCGGCTTTCCTCCTCTCCGGCACCGCGCTGTCCGCGCACGCCGCCGGCACGCTCAAGGTGGCGGTGGATTCGAACCTGAACACCCTCGATCCCGCCAAGATGAAGGGCGGCCAGGAGTATGTGGCCGCCTACCTCCTCTTCAACGGCCTGACGGCGATCGCCGCCGACATGACGCTGAAGCCGGACCTCGCCGAGCGCTGGGAGCACAGCGCCGACCTCAAGACCTGGACCTTCTTCCTGAAGAAGGGCGTGAAGTTCCACAGCGGCCGCGAGATGGACGCCGAGGACGTCCTCGCCACCATCACCCGCATCCAGGACAAGGCGACCGGCTCCACCGCCCGCGTGAACTTTGAAATCGTGGAGTCGATGAAAGCGGTGGATTCCCACACGGTGGAATTCACGCTGAAGTCCCCCTATTCCGGCTTCGCCGAGCTGTTCGGCGAGCGTCAGGCCCGTATCGTGCCGCGCGACGCCCTCGACACGCTGGCCTCCAACCCGGTCGGCACCGGCCCCTTCCAGTTCGTCTCCTTCGCGCCCGGCGACCGCATGGTGGTGAAGCGCAACCCGACCTATTTCGAGCCCGGCCTGCCCAAGCTGGACGAGGTGGTGATCCGCATCCTGCCCGAGACGGCCAGCCAGGTGGCGGCGCTGACCACGGGTGAGCTGGACCTCGCCTGGAACCTGCCGCCGGAGGCGGTGGACAAGGTCAAGGCGACGTCCAACCTGAAGGCCGAAGCCGTGCCGACCTCCACCTGGGACGGCGTGATCATGAACGGCACGACCAAGCCGTTCGACGACGTGCGCGTCCGCCGCGCGGTGGCGACGGCGCTGGACAAGCAGGCGATCACCCAGATCGCCCTGTTCGGCTACGGCACGCCGACCCATTCGCCGATCCCGCCGAGCCATCCCTACTTCAACAAGGACCTGCCGATCGCCAAGGGCGACCCGGCCGCCGCGAAGAAGATGCTGGCCGAGGCCGGCTATCCCAACGGCTTCGAGGTCACGCTCTACACCCCGGCCGGCCGCGCCACCCGCGAGCGCCTGGGCCTCGCGGTGCGCGAGCTGCTGAAGCCGGCGGGCATCACCGTCAACGTGCAGCGCGTGCCCTTCGACGTCTTCCTGAAGGACATCGAGGGCAAGGCGGGCTTCTACATCGACGGCTTCTTCAGCCGCCCGACAATCGATACCTCGGTCTACCCCTGGTACCATTCGCGCGGGTCGTGGAACGCCGCGCTGTGGAACTACGCCAACCCGGCGATGGACAAGCTGCTCGACGGCGCCCGTCAGGCGTCCAGCGAGGAGGAGGCCAAGAAGCTGTACGGCGAGGTGCAGGCGCTGGCCGTCCAGGACGCGCCCGGCGTCATCCCCTACGTCATCAACCACGTCAACGGCGTGAGCGCACGGGTGCAGGGCTTCACCTCCCACCCGATGATGTTCCTCGACCTGCGCAACGTTTCGGTCGGCCAGTAGAGCCGTCGACGGCGTCGGGAGCGCCCGCCGCGCTCCCGACGGCCCCGGGCCAAGGGAAGCTCTCTTCATGCTCCTCTACACACTCACCCGGCTGGCCTATCTGGCGATGGTGCTGGTCGTCATGTCGATCCTCGTCTTCCTGGTGACGCAGGCGATGCCGGGCGACGTCGCGTCGATGATCGCCGGGCAGTTCGCCTCGAAAGAGGTGATCGACGCCATCACGGTCAAGCTCGGTCTCGACCAGCCCCTGATCGTGCAGTACGGCCGCTGGGCCGCCGGCATCCTGCAGGGCGATCTCGGCCGCTCGCTGGTTCTGGAGCAGCCGGTCGCGCCGATCCTGATGGAGGCGCTGAGCCGGTCCCTGGTCCTGGCGGTGGTGGCCCTGGCGGTGGTGACGGTGATCGGCATCGGCGCCGGCGTCCTGGCCGCGGTGCGCCGCGGGCGCATGGCCGACCAGATGGTCTCGGGCGTGTCCTATCTCGGCATCGCTGTTCCCGACTTCTTCTGGGCCATCGTCCTGGTTCTGATCTTCGGCAGCTACCTGAAATGGTTGCCGACCGGCGGCTACGCGCCGCTCTCCGACGGCTTTGTGCCCTGGGCGTCGCATCTGGTCCTGCCGGTCGTCACGCTGGTGCTGATGCTGATCGCCCGCATCGCGCGGCTGACCCGCTCCAGCATGATCGACGTCCTGCAGACCAACTACGTGAAATACGCCCGCGCCAAGGGCCTGCCGGAGAAGGTGGTGATCGTTCGCCACGCGCTGCGCAACGCGCTGCTGCCGACCATCACCGTGCTGGCCATCGATTTCGGCCTGATCCTCGGCGGCGTCGTGGTCATCGAGACGGTCTTCTCCTTCCCCGGCATGGGCCGGCTGCTGCTGTTCGCCATCCAGCGCCACGACCTGCCGCTGATCCAGGCGACCATCCTGATCATCTCGACGGCCTACTGCCTGGCGAACCTGGCGGCCGACCTGCTCTACGCGTTCGTCAACCCGAAGATCCGCCATGGCATGGGGAACGCCTGACATGACCGCCGCGAGCCAAACCCCCGCCGCGCGCCCCCGCTCCGTGCCGAAGCGCTGGCCCACCTCGCTCGTCCTTGGGATCGCGCTGCTGGCGCCGCTGCTGGTGGTCGCCGTGGCCGGGCCCTGGTTGGCCCCCTACCCCTACGACGAGATGAACATCATGAGCCGGCTGCAGCCGCCGGGGCCGGACTTCTGGTTCGGCACCGACGAGTACGGCCGCGACGTGTTCAGCCGCACCCTCGTCGGCACGACCAACTCGCTGGTCATGGGCGTCGCCGCCACCGCCATCAGCCTGCTCGTCGGCGTGCCGCTGGGGCTGGTCGCCGGTTACGGCCGGGGCCGGACCGACGAGATCATCATGCGCTGCATGGACGTGCTGATGTCCTTCCCGCCCATCCTGCTGGGCATCCTCGTCCTGGCCGTCACGCCGCCGGCCCTGTGGAAGGCGGTCGTCGCCATCGGCATCGTCTACGTGCCGCAGGTGGTCCGCCTGACCCGCGCCATCACCCTGGAGCTGATGCAGGAGGAGTTCATCACCGCCGCCCGGCTGCGCGGCGAGAGCACCGCCTACATCCTGTTCCACGAGATCCTGCCGAACATCTGGCCGCCGCTGGCGGTCGAGTCCAGCCTGCGCGTCGTCTTCGCCATCCTGCTCGGCGCCGCCCTCAGCTTCATCGGCATGGGCGCGCAGCCGCCCTCCTCCGACTGGGGCCTGATGATCAGCGAGGCCCGCCCCTTCGTCGAGCAGGCGCCGTGGATCGCGCTGTGCCCCGGCCTCGCCATGGGCATCACCGTGATCGGCATCAACCTGCTGGGCGATGGACTGCGCGCCGTGCTGGACCCCCGCAACACGGGAGGACACTGACCCCATGACCGCTCTCGTGCCCCTTTCCGCCGCCGCCTCCCCCGACCCGACCCTGTC
>NZ_JAUQTX010000019.1:0-43083 GCF_059803775.1 Azospirillum sp. UFLA03-27
GTTATAGTCTCGTGGGCTCTGAGATGTGTATAAGAGACAGCTCGGCCACCGCCGCCGCCGCGACCTCCTCCGCCGCGGGCATAGGCATCCGCGACCGATCCGGCCACCAGCAGCAGGGATGCGGCGATGGAAATGGCAATTCGTGAAGTTGACGTGTTCATTTCGGCGCTCCTTCCGAACCGCCGGCCGCGTTGCGGCGGACACGGATCATGACCGGAATGCGTTCCGCGCCGTCCGGAGGATGGAAGGCGAGTTGCGCCGGCTGGACGTCCGGGTTGAGATTCCAGTCGGAGAATTCGGCCCGGTATTGCGGCTCGCCCTCGTCGGCCTTGTAGGTGATGGTCACGCGCTCCGGCAGCGGCGGGCCTTCGGTGGCGATCCATATCTGGAAGTCGACATCCTCGGTGCGCCCCGCCAAGTGATCGGTCGGCACCGCCGTGAGCATGTCCCGCTCCACATAGTCGAGCGTCTGAAGGCGTTGCTCCAGCTCATCCGGCAGCGTGCTGACCAGCAGCAGCGCCAGCGGCAGCCGCACCCGAAGATCCTGAACCAGATAGCGCACGGCGTCGTCGATCGTGCCGGCCCGTTCGATCTGGGCATAGACGTTCTCGTCCGGGTTGAACACGGAGATCGCCTTGCCGTCGAACGTCACCAGCGACCGCTTCCCATCGCTTTCCTGCGCTTCGACCCGCAGCCCGTCGGGGCGGTTCAGGGTGAGGGCGCGCCTCTCGCTGAACGTGATCTTTTCCCCCGTGTCCTGAACCACGTCGTAGCTGGCCCGGATGGTCACGGTGAAGCGCTGGGTCTGGGCGAGCGTGTCGGCCATGCGCGTCAGGACGGTCATCGCCTCGTCGTCGATTGCCGAATCTTCCGGCTCGTCCTGCTCGACCGCTTGCGGCGGACTGTCGGACGGTGGCGCCTCGGCCCCGAAGGCCGGCCCGACCAGGGCGAAACCGACCAGGGCGAAAACGCAGAGCACCGGGCACAGCGCCGACCGTATCAGCCACCTGGGTCCGTTCATCGATATCCCTCCTGCCCCGCCTCCTGCCCCGGACGCCGCGCCGGCGGCATTGATGAAAGGCCTGGAGCCATTGAGCCGCGTGGAGCGGAGCCATTGAAAGTAGCAGCCACGGTCGATGCGGGCCGCTACGGTAACGCTGCCCCAAGTTGCCGGTGGGTTGCCGGTGCGCCCGGAACCGGTCGAGGCCCTGTTGGGTGGAACACGGTGATTGCGCCAAGTACGCTACCGTAACATCCATTACGGTAACCGAGACCGCGGAAGCCGTCCGATGCTTACGCTCGTCAACGGGCTGGGCGTGTCCTGAACAGTCGGGCCGACGGCAGGGATCAGCGAAGTCCAGGCTACTGTAGAATACTCGTCAGAGCCGGCGTCTCGGGCTACAGGACTTGGCTGTGGACAACAACGCACCACACCGGACGGCCCCAGATCCGCCCCCCAACTTCGCGCTTTGAAGACGGCGCTGGAGCATGCCGGGCAAGACAGGAGGACAGCATGAAGCGTCGTGCAACCTTGCCAACGGTCACCGCCACCGCAGTGGGCATCCTCTGCGGCGTACTCTTGGTGCCGGGCACCGTTCCGCACCCGGCGTCGGCGCAGGACAGGCCCGTTCTGACGAACGTCATTCCGGAAAGTGCCGCCGTCACGCTCCACGCGAAAATCACGGACATCGATTCGTCCAAGCGGAAGGTCACGCTGGCCGGACGGTCGGGCACGCCGGTCACCGTCATGGCCGGACCGGCGGTGCGATTGGAGATGCTGAAGGTGGGAGACACCGTCGACGCGCAGTTCTACCGCTCCGTGGCCTTCATGGTGTCCCAACCCGGTGCGCCCGTGCCCGAGGACGAGATCCAGCAGACGGTTGCGCGCTCGGTCGAGGCGCCGGGCGGCATCGGGGTGCAGGTGACGCGGCTCAGCGGGCTGGTCGTCGGCATCGACCTCGGCGCGAACAGCATCGACCTCGTCAATCCCAACGGCGGCGAGGTCTACACCGTCAACGTGACGGACCCCGCCCGTCAGGCGAAGCTTCCCTCGCTGAAGGTCGGCGACACGATCACCGCCGTCGTCAGCGAAGCCCTCGCGGTGTCGATCGAGCCGGCGCGCAAGAGCTGGTTCTGAGAGCTGGTTCTGAACGGCGGTCCTCGCGAAGGCAGTCGAAGGGTGGGGGCCAAGAGCACGGGCGGAGGGCATGGGAGTGCACGCAAGCCAGGATGCCCGGCCGGTGGCGACGGGCGGCGCAGAAGCCCGCGGGATGAGGCGCCCGCCCCTTCCGAGGGGCTTCGCCGCCGCGGTCCTGCTGGTCTGGACGCTTCTTGCCGGGGGATGCGCGACGGCAGTCAGCGTCGAACGCGTGGACCACGGCACCGTCCACCAGCAGCTCACGCACAACGTCCTGTCGGCGCACGCGCTCAGCGATCCGAGCCACAACGTGCTGCGCCGGTGGTCCCTGACGGACCGCTTCCTGACGCAACCGGAGAACGCCATGGCCGATCTCCGCGCGCTGGTCACGCAGGGGCATGGCGGGGCCGACGAGATCTTCGCCTTGGCCGAGATGTCGTTCCTGCACGCCGAGGAGCGGGGAGGGCCGCCCTATTATCTGGCGTCCGCCCTCTACGCCTACGCGTTTCTCTTTCCGGGAGGACTGGACCAGCCGCCCAGCCCCTACGATCCCCGTTTCCGGCTGGCCACCGACCTGTACAACCGTGGCCTGACCTCCGGGCTGTCGACGGAGGACCGAACCGGCATCGCCATTCGGGAGGCGCGCCACCCACTGCCGTTCGGTGAATTGGACGTGGCCTTCGATCCTCGGGAACTGGCTTGGGGCGGGCGCCAGCTGACCGGCTTCTTTCCGGTCGCCGAGCTGCAGGTTCACGGCCTCGACGCCCGTTATCGCCAACCCGGCATCGGCGCTCCCTTGGCGGCGGGGACCACGCAGGGCACCCTGGCGAAGGGCTTCCAGGTCGCCCCGCGCGTCAAGACGCCCGTGACCGCGCTGCTGCGCATCCCCGATCCCCGGCGCCAGATCATGGGCGGGCAGGTGCGCGCGCAACTCGAACTCTATCCCGCGTCGGAAACCGAAGCGGTGCTGATCGACCGCCAACCGGTGCCGCTGGAGGTCGAGCACACCGCCACGCTGGCCTACATGCTGGACGGCATGCCGGTCTGGGAATTCGAGTTCGGCGGCTTCCTGCGCGGCGGCCTGCTGGACAAGGTGCCGTCCCGCCTCGTCGCGCTGGAACCGTACCGGTCCGGCCGCATTCCCGTCGTCTTCGTCCACGGGACGGCATCGAGCCCGGTGCGCTGGGCCGAGATGTTGAACGATCTGAGAAGCGACCCGCGCATCCGCGACCGCTTCCAGTTCTGGTTCTTCAGCTACGAGACCGGCAATCCCGTTCCCTATTCCGCCCTGTTGCTGCGTGACGCACTGCAGGAAGCGGTGTCCACCCTGGACCCGTCCGGGCGGGAACCGGCGCTGCACGAGATTGTCGTCATCGGACACAGCCAGGGGGGGCTGCTGACCAAGATGGCGGCGGTGAACACCGGCGCCCAGCTATGGAACGCGGCGTTCCGCAAGCCGCCCGACCAGCTTCCGCTCGACCGGGAAGCGCGCGATCTGCTGACACGCGCCCTGTTCGTGAAGCCGGTTCCGTCGGTCAAGCGCCTCGTCTTCATCGCCACGCCGCACGGCGGCAGCTATGTCGCCGGCAACCGGATCAGCCAATTCGTCGCGAGCCTGGTGCGATTGCCGGGGCGCATCCTGAGAGTGACCTCGGAGATCGGCCAGCTGGACAGCGCCAGCACCACGCTTGCCGGGCAAACAGGGTTTGGCAGCGTCCACGCCATGACCCCCGGCAGCCTGCTGGTCCAGACCCTGGCGCACATACCCATCGCCGAGGGGGTCAAGGCGCACTCGATCATCGCGGTGCGCGGCGACGGACCCGTCGAAACCGGCGACGATGGCGTCGTGGAATACAAAAGCGCCCACATCGACGGGGTCGAATCCGAGTATGTCGTGCGTTCCGGGCACTCGACGCAGTCCGATCCGCGCACCATCGAGGAGGTGCGCCGCATCCTTCTCCTCCATTGGGATGAATCCTGCACGAAACGCAACGCGTGTGGGCCGCCGGGCGCCAGCGCCCCGCGCGTCGCGAGCCGGACCCGATGATGGCGGCTCCCATGATGGCGGGTCTGGCGAGCGCCGTTTCCGCTCTCATTCTGTCCGGTATCCTGCTGTGCTCCGCGTCTCTGCGGGCGGACGAGGCGCCATGGCTGCCCGTCTCGCAAGTCATGTCCGAGCTGGCCCGGAATCCGGATTTCGTGGAAGCCCTGTACCGGCGCCTGGGGCGCAATCCGAAGGCGGGCGGCATTCTGGGGCCGGATGAGATCAAGCGGCTGCGCGAGATGATCCTCGGCAAGGATTTCGAGGGGCTGGACCGGTTTCCCGGGCTGACCGTGCAGGGAATGGGCCGGTCCGTGCGGCTTGCTGGGGCGATGCTGGACCGTCCCAGCGACGATGACCTCGCACCGGAGCCCGCGCCGGTCGAGAAGGCGCCGGCCGAGAAGGCGCCGGCCGAGAAGGCGGTTGAGACGGCGGCCGAGGCGACGATCGACGAGGGGCTGGGCATTCCCGCCGCCGGCACCCCTCCGGCGCTGGATGCCTATCTGCGCCCTCTGGGTTTTGGGCTGGAAGCCGGCGACCGCGTCGATCCCGCGCTGGCCGAACGCTACGCCGATGGCCTGCGTCTGGCCGAACTGCTCAACCGCCTTTCCCTGAACGCGCCGGATGGCGGGCGACGCCACCGGGTCGTCCTTGACGGCCAATCGCTGGACACGCCCCGCGCCCTGGTGGAAGCGTTGGCGCGGAGCGGCCATGACGTGGAGGTTCGCGATTCACGGTATTTCGCCAATTTTGGCGACCTGATCTATCAGGGCCGCGACGTCCTGACGCCGTTCTGGATCGACACCCGACTGCCGGTCCCCGGGACGGACCGCAACCTTCTGGTTCCGGTCAGCCATTCCCAGCACGAACTCGTCGTCCGCGGCCCGGTGGTCAACGCGGATCTGTCCTTCTATTTCGGAATCGACGGCCAGGCCGTGTTCCGCCCGAGCGTGACTCGCGATCAGGCCTGGGTCATGGGCAGGGTGGCGCACCACTACCGTGGGGAGGAGGCGATTGAGGTGATCCGCCTCGCCGGCGTCATTGTGCGCGCCTACGACACGATCAAACGGCGCCATCCGGAGCTGCCGTTCGGTGGCTACTACGCGCTGGGCGTCTGCAACGACGTGAACGCGATGATCGAGCTGCGCATGCGGGGCGAGACGACCCTGTTCCCGCTGACGCTCGATCCGCAATTCTTCACGGACGAGGGTGAGATCGGCCGGCTTGCCGAGAGCCTGCCGTTGGACAGCCGATGGCGGGGGGTGGCGGACCCGCGGCGTATTCTGGGGTCCCTTCCCGTGGACGACCTCGCCGCGCTCCCCCTCCCCTCGCTGAGGGAGGATTTGGAGAAGGTCCGCACGGCGTGGGAGAGTGGTCGCCTCTCACGGCCGGGTGTCGGCGACGTCGCCCTTTTTGCCGTAGTGGCCGGACTTCTCGCCGCCGGCCTGTGGTCGGTTCGCCTGTGGCTCGTTCGGCGGCGGCGCTGACCCAAGGCGCTGACCCAAAGTGACCGTTCGGCCTCACTCCGTGGGCCACTGCAGCTCCGGAATGACCTTCAAGGGGTAGTTGGGGTTCTCGTAGCCGTCCGGGTCCTGGCGCTTGGGCAGCTTCACGGTTTCCCTGGGCAGCTCTTCGTAGGGGATGTGGTCGAGCATGTGGCGGATGATGTTCAGGCGCGCGCGCCTCTTGTCGTCCGACCGCGCGACGAACCACGGCGCCCAGGAGGTGTCGGTCTCCGCGAACATGTCGTCGCGGGCACGCGAATAGTCGTACCAGTGGCCATAGGATTTCAAATCCATTGGCGACAGCTTCCAGACCTTCCGCCCATCGTTGATCCGCGCTTCAAGGCGGCGCGTCTGCTCTTTCGGGCTGACTTCGAGCCAGTATTTCAGCAGAACCACCCCGGACTCGATGATGGCCTTCTCCACGCTCGGGACGGCGTCGAGAAACCGCTTCGCCTGCTCCTCGGTGCAGAAGCCCATCACCCGCTCGACTCCGGCGCGGTTGTACCAGCTCCGGTCGAAGATGATGACTTCCCCGGCGGCGGGCAGGTGCGGGATGTAGCGCTGAATGTACATTTGCGACTTTTCACGTTCGGTCGGCGTGGGCAAGGCGACAACGCGGAACACGCGTGGGCTCACACGCTCGGTGATGGCCTTGATGGTTCCGCCCTTGCCGGCGGTGTCACGCCCCTCGAAGACGATGCAGACCTTCATACCTTTGTGAACAACCCATTGTTGCAGCTTCACCAGTTCGACATGAAGTTCCGCAAGCGCTCTTTCATAATCCCGCCGCTTGAGCTTTGGTTGCGCGCACTCCACGCGATGGGCGGTCTTCAGTTTCTTTGCCATGCTCATCATCCTCGCGGACGGGTGTTGGGTGTGATCCGTGACGGGACTGGCGGTTCATTGGCAAAAACGGCGAACAGAAAACGGCGAACAGACTTGGCGACAGCCGGCCGATGGTCATACACCATCGATCCGGCTCTGGAGTTCGAGCAGAATTTCCTGCTCAAGATCCGCGATAAGAGCGCGGCACGCGGCGGTGCGTTTCGAGCGTCGCCCGCTGTTCGACGCCTCCCAACCCCGCAAAATCTCGACGGCCTCTCCGTAGTCTTCGCAGAGACTGCGAAAGAACCGGTTGTCCGCGCTGTGTTGTTTGATCATCTCCTCCAAATCCGGGAACCGCTCCACGACGTGCCGCAGCTTGTCCGACATGGGCGAGTCTCCCCGGTTCTGGAAGAGCGCCGGGGTGCCTGCCTTGTTCCGGACTTTGCTCTTGACCAACCTGCACCGGATCGTCCGCCGCCTTGAAGGGTGAAACGGTTGGCTTTGATACCGTAACAGGCAAAAAGAGCGGCTTTGTGCGCGTCACGAAAAGGTAAGGACTACCATTCCGAAGGGAGTAATGAAGCCAGGGCGTGGGCGTGAAGCGGCTATACCGTCAGTGAGTGTTCCAGTCTCCATTTCTTAGGAATAAACTGCGCACTGCCCTTGTCCGGCATGGGTTTCTGCAATGATCGCACCCGCCGCTCATGCGCGGAAACTTGCTGTGCATTCGAACGAATTTTCTCGATGTTGTGTCGTGCGCCTCGTGATCATGACGTCTACAGCTTCCAGTGCCCGGCCCCAGCGCTTGGCTAATGTGGACCGTCCCGGCATGGACCGCATGGTGTAGCAACCCCTTGTCCTAAGGGCACGGCTGCCGGATGGACTTAACGGAAGGAGGGCGCTCGTGCTTCACGCCTCCGACGAACCGCAGGCCACTGATTTACCAGCCTCCGCCATCACGGCACCGCTCATCGATGCGGCGTTGGCGCGCGTGCTGGCCAGCCGCAGCCTGCGCGGGTCCGCCCGTGGCCGCCGCTTTCTGCAATTCATCGTGCAGGAGGCTCTGGCCGGGCGCGCCAACCGCATCAAGGCCTACACCATCGCCATGGACGTGTTCGACCGCGACGCCAGCTTCGACCCGCTGCTCGACCCGGTGGTCCGCATCCAGGCCGGCCGCCTTCGCCGCGCCCTGGAGCATTATTATCTGACCGAAGGCGCCACCGACCCCCTGCGCATCGCCATTCCCAAGGGCGGCTACGTCCCCCAGTTCTCCCTGGTGCCGGTCACGGCCGGGGCCGACCTTCCGGAAGAGGCCTCCGGTCAGGCATCGGTGCCAACCGGTGAAAGGTTGAGCCTAGCCCGTGCGCCGCTGATCCTCGGACGCCGCATCGACCGCCCGCTCCGCTGGCTGGCCGCCGCGGTCGCAGTCATGCTTCTGGCCTTGGCCGGTCTGGAACTCTTCGCCGGGTGGCGCGGCGTCGCTCCCGACCCGTCGAGGAGCGCCCTGGAGCGCGCAACGGCGCCGGCCGCGCCACAACGAGCGGTGCGCGGTCCGGCCCTGCTGGTCCTGCCGTTCACCAACGGCTCCGGCGATCCGACGCTCGACCTCGTCGCCGACGGCATCACCGAGGACCTCGTCGCGGCGCTTGTCCGCTTCGACGATTTTCTGGTCTTCGGCGCCGACACCAGCTTCCGCTACCCATCGGCGCCGGCGCTGCGCGAGGCCGTGCCGACCACCCGTGTCGACTATCTGCTGAAGGGCAGCGTCGCTCAAACTGGTGACTACATCCAAGTGACGGCCACGCTGATCGCGGCCAAGGACCATCGCTACCTGTGGTCGGACAGCTTCCGTCGCGCGGTCACGCCGACCAGGCTGTTGGACCTGCGTCACGACATCGCCGTTCAGGTCACCCGCACCTTGGCGCAATCGGACGGCGTGATCGAGCGCGCGGAGGCGCGGTTGAACGAACAGCACGCGCCGCAGGATCTGTCGTCCTACGCCTGCCTTCTGCGCACCCGCCAGTATTGGCGCCAGCTCAGCGTCGCCCTCCATGCCGAGGTGCGGGATTGCCTCGAACGGACGACCAGGAGCGACCCCGGCTATCCGGAAGCCTGGGCGGCGCTCGCCATGGTCACCATCGACGAAGCCCGGCTCGGCTTCAACCCCAGTCCGGCCCGGCCCAACCCGATCGATGACGGGCTGCGGTTGGCCGAGCGCGCGGTGGCGCTGGCTCCGGACAGCGCGTTGTCCCATCAGGCGCTCGGGCTTGCCTGGTGGCTGCGCCGCGAGCCGCAGCGCAGCATCGCCGCGTACGAGCAGGCGCTCGCGCTCAACCCGAACGACAGCGCGATCCTCGCCGACCTTGGGCGCTGCTACAGCTTGACCGGCGAGTGGGAGCGCGGAATTCCACTGATCCGCGAGGCCTTCACGCGCAACCCGGCACAGCCGAGCTGGTACCGCATCGTGATCGCCACCTATCATTACGTAAACGGTCGCTACGAGGACGCGCTCGACGAGATGCGGCGGGCCAATCTGGGGCGCGAGGTCATTCTCGGCCACGTCGCGCTGGCGATGATACACGGTCAGACCGGAAACCGGGCCGAGGCGGCGAAGGCGGTCTCCGAAATCCTGCGGCTCGACCCGAACTTCCCGATCAAGGCGATTTCCGAATTCGAACGCCGCAACATCCACCCCGACATCATCGCCCGGATCGTTGACGGCTTGCGCAAGGCCGGACTTGCCATTCCACCGCCGCAGATGGCCGACGGCGAGAGGCTTTGAGTGCCGTAATGCGACGCGGTGTTACCGTAGCATTCCTGAAAGCGACCGTACGCTTCCTCTGAAACGACGCCGGCTTGCGGTCCCATAGCAGGACGAAGCAGAGCATCCTGGTCTGAAAGGGGGGATCGGCCATGGCCGTGAAGGTGCGAATGGCATTCACATTGATGGTGGCTCTGGCAGCCCCCCCGCACATCGCGGCGACCGCGGCGACGGCTTCCATGGAACATGCACGCGACGCCCGGATCTTCGAACTTCTCGACGACGATGAGGACGGCCGCGTCTCCATGATGGAATTCAAGAACAACCAAATGCTGGTGTTCTATATTCTCGACCGCAACAAGAATCTCGCTCTGACCGCCGACGAAACATTTCTACCCGCCGATGTCTTCGCGAGCATCGCCGGAGCTGACGGCAAGATAGACACCCTTGAGTTTCTTGACATCGTCGATGCGGCTTTCAAACAGGCGGACACCAATCACGACGAACTGCTGGACCGGCAGGAATTCGCCGCGCTGCTGAGTCGTGTCCGGAGCCAATGAGTGACGAGACTGTCCGTGAGTGGAAAGAGCCAGCGGGAATTCCAGGCGTTGAGCGCCATGGAGGCCGGTTGCGCCGTCATCAGCCACGCCGTCGTCGGTTGCCGACCTGCGATTGCCGGTATCGAGCGGCGCCGGTCGCGTCCTACCGCTCCCAGGCGCGGACAATGGCGTCGATGGTGCCGTCCCGCTTGAGCTTCTCGTAGGCCGCCTGCAACCGCTCGGCCTTCTCCACCCGCAGTTTGGGGACGGATATGTAGCGCGGCACCATGGCCAAAGGTTTGGGCAGAATCTTGACCGCACTCGCCCGGCCCTCGCTCTCGGCAAGGTATTTGAGCACCTGCAAATCGCCCGCGATGGCATCGACGCGGCCGAGAAGCAGGCGCCGGAAGGACACGACGTTGCTGCTGCTGCGGACCTTCTCGAACAGGGACGATTTGTCGAACTCGGGGGTGTACTCGAAGCCCTCGACGACGCCGATCCGCAGACCCTGCAGATCGTCGATGCGCGTGTAGGTGATCTCCGAGTTGCTGCGGACCATGAGCACGGTCGCCCCGACACGATAAGGTCCGACCAGATGGCCACGCTCCAATCGGCGCGGCGACGTGAAGAACTGGAAGGCGACGTCCACCTCGTTCTCGTCGTGCGCACGCACCACCTCCGGCCAGGCCATGGGACGATGAACCGGGTAGACGCCGATGTCCTTCAGCATGGCATTGACGATCTCCGTGTCCATTCCCGTCCGCTTGCCGCGCTCAGTGAAATTGTACGGCGGGAAATAGTCCTCGGAGGCAACCGTCCAGTTCTCCGCGCGCGCCGGAACCACGGCCATAAGCAGGGCCAGAACCAAGGCGGCGACCGGCAATCGCGCCACAGTCGCCAAACACACGCGCACCGTCGTCCTCATCAACCCTCTCCGCTCACATCCTGACATCGCCTGTCGCCGGGCACCGCGTACAGGGCAATCCGATTGTCCTCAATGGGAAAAGAGCGGGCGGGTGTGATATCGCATCGGAGACGGCGCTCATGCGCTCATGGCTTCCTGCCGGGTGCGGAGGGGACTGGCTCCGTCCGCGAACGGGGGAACCGGTCCCACTCACTCAACCGAGGCCGGTCAGGCGGCGGCGCGCAAGCGCATCGCCCCGACCAGATCCTCGATGGTCACCACCGGCATGCCGTGACGCTCGGCGAAAGCCACCAGTTCGGGCAGGCGGGCCATCGTGCCGTCGGGGTTCATCACCTCGCACAGCACCCCCGCCGGACGGCGCCCGGCCAGGGTGGTCAGCTCGATGGTCGCCTCGGTGTGGCCGCGCCGCGCCGCCAAGCCCCCGGCGTGGGCGCGGATCGGGAAGACGTGGCCGGGCCGGGCGAGGTCCTCCGGCCGGCAGCCGTCGGCGATGGCGGTGCGGATGGTGGTCACCCGATCCGCCGCCGACACACCGGTGGTCACACCCTCCCGCGCCTCGATGGAGACGGTGAAGGCGGTGCCGAAGCGCGCCGTGTTGCTGCCGACCATGGGCGGCAGGTCGAGGCGGCGCGCGTCGGCGTCGGTCAGGATCAGGCAGACGATCCCCGACCCTTCGCGGATCAGCAGGGCCATCTGTTCGGCGGTGATGGTCTCGGCGGCGTAGATGACGTCGCCTTCGTTCTCGCGGTCCTCGTCATCGACGACGACGACCCCGCCGCCCTGGCGGATGGCCTCCACGGCGCGGACCACCCGTTCCTCGGCACTGCCGAAGCGGTCGAGAAGGCCGGCGGAGGCGGTGGTGGTTGAAGGCGGGTTGCTGGCAAAGGTCTGATTCACGGTTCTCACTCCGGTTGGGGCGAGCCTGAATCAGGGCGCAAAGAGACTTCCGGCGGCGCGCGGGATGCCCCGCGCGGACCGCCGTCGCAGGCCACCGCACGCGCCCCACGCGCCACGCCAAGGCGCGACGCGCGGACCACGGTCGATGACCGGCTCGTCCTCTTCCATCCGGACTGTCACCGTCGGCTCCGGCCTTGAACCGGATCTGCTGACCTCCCCGCCTGACGGCCGGGAGCGCTCGCGGGCTCCCCCTCTTGCAAGGGGCTACCGCCGGTCGGGATTTTCACCCTGCCCTGAGAACAAGCGTCTGTTGCGCCGCCCCCGGATGGGGACGGCACGGCCAGCGTCCCCCAGCGGGCCGGACAAAGTCAAGACCGCTTCGCCCCGCCCACCGGCCCCTCGGTCCGGCGCAGCAGATAGTCCAGCCCGCCCAGCCGGTACCAGCGGTAGCCGTAGGGCTCCAGCACCAGGCGGTGCCGCCCGTCCTCCTCGGGGTCGTTGTGGTCCTCGGCCAGCAGATTGACCAGCCGCGGCGATTCCCCCTTGCCATCGACCGCCAGCGTGACCTCGTGGGGCCGATCGTCGAGGTTGTGGACGACCAGCACCGAGTTGTTGCGCCAGTCGTAGCGGATCGCCAGCACCGCGTTCGACCCGGTGGGCAGCACCTCGAAGTCGCCCCAGCCGATTTCAGGGCATTCCTTGCGCATGCGGATGATGCGCTCGGTCCAGTTCAGCAAGCTCGACGGCTCGCGGCGCTGGTGGGCGGCGTTGATCCGCTCGTAGCCGTAGGCGCCACCGCTGATGACCGGGTGCACGGGATCGTCCGCCTTGGTGAAGCCGCCCTGCGGCTCGTCCGACCACTGCATGGGGGTGCGGGCGCACTCGCGCTCCGGCAGGGACAGGTCGTCGCCCATGCCGATCTCGTCGCCGTAGCGCAGCACCGGCGTGCCGGGCAGCGTGAACAGCAGGCTGTAGGCCAGCTCCAGCCAGCGCCGGTCGCCGCGCAGCATCGGGGCGAGGCGCCGCCGGATGCCGCGGTCGTAGAGCTGCATGTCCTTGTCCGGCCCGAAGGCGTCGAAGACGCGCTTGCGCTGCGCCTCGGTCAGGCGGCCGAGGTCCAGCTCGTCGTGATTGCGCAGGAACAGGCCCCACTGGTTGGTGCTGGGACGCGGCACCCGGGTGACGTCCAGCGCCTTGGCCAGCGGCCGCGTGTCCGCCGTCGCCAGCGCGTAGAACAGGGTCTGGTTGACCTGGAAATTGAAGACCATGTGCATGCGGTCGCCGTCGTCGCCGAAATACTCCTGGTCGATGTCCGGCAGCACGTTGGCCTCCGCGAGCAGCACGGCGTCGCCGCACCGCCACTGCACGAACTCCCGGAAGGTGCGGAGCATGTCGAACTGCTGCTTGGGCTTCTTCACCTCCGGCCCCTTGGTCGCGATGACGAAGGGCACGGCGTCCATGCGGAAGCCCGACACGCCCAGCTCGATCCAGAAGCCCATCACCTTCAGCAGTTCGGCCTGCACCTCCGGGTTGGCGGTGTTCAGGTCCGGCTGGAACTCGTAGAAGCGGTGGAAGTAGTAGGCGCGGGCCTCCTTATCCCAGCTCCAGGTCGTCTTCTGCACGCCGGGAAAGACGACTCCTTCGTCGGCGTCGGTCGGCTTCTTGTCCGACCACACGTACCAGTCCCGGTAGGGGGACTCCGGGTCCTTGCGCGCCGCCTGAAACCAGGGATGCTGGTCCGAGGTGTGATTGACCACGAGATCGATGATGACGCGGATGCCGCGCTGTTTGCAGGCGTGGCTGAACTCCACGAAGTCGCCCAACGTGCCGTAGCGCGGATCGACGTTGTAGTAATCGGAAACGTCATAGCCGTGGTCCCGCATCGGCGACGGCTGGAACGGCCCCAGCCAGACGCAGGTCACACCCAGCCCCTGCAGATAGTCCAGCCGGCGCTGCAAGCCCTGGAAATCGCCGACGCCGTCGCCGTTGGCGTCCATGAAGCTGCCGACCGACAGGTTGTAGATGATCGCGTTCTTGTACCAGAGATCCTTGATCATGGCCCGCCCCGCCTTGGACGCGGCGCCCGCCGCCGCTCGTCCTAGGCCCTAACAGGGCCGACCGGCCGAGGTCCCGCCACCCCGCCGCGCCAACCGTAAGGGGGTGTCCTACGCCCTTAGGAAAAAGGTTAATGTATAGTTAAGGTCACAAGAAAGCCTTCTATCCTGCCCGCATGATGTCCCCCAAGACGCACAGAACCAGGGGAATCGTGCCATGAAGCGTGCCATGCGCCAGACCGCCGCCCAGAACGGCACCGCCCAGAACATCGCCAGCCAGAACATCGCCAATCAGGGCGGCACCGGCCAGACCACCACGACACAGGCCGTCAGCTACGCCTACGGGAACAACGCCGGTGCCCTAGCGGCGGCTCCCGCGGCGCCGGTTCCCACCAGCTTCGCCCCGGTGACCATCAACTACGCGGAAACGCGGGCGGACGGCGGCTTCGGCTGGGACGTGAAGTACGACCTCGCTTTCGACGGCACGGCCTTCACCGTGCAAACCCGCATCCATCTGACCGGCGACGACGCCGGCGCGTTGAAGCAGGTCTGGGAGCAGGGGATCGAGGGGATCTGGGGCGACAAATACAGCCTGTCGGACGGCACCAGCAGCTACGCCATCCGCTTCGACGTGCAGTTCGTGGCGGCCGGGAACCAGCATTACAACGTGAACGTCAGCAACAGCTACGGGCGCTGCGACATGCTGAACTGGTGCACCCAGACCGACTGGGGTCCCGATTACCAGGACGAGCTGGCGGCCCACGAGTTCGGGCACATGATCGGCGCCTTCGACGAGTATGCGGGCGGAGCCACCTACGGCAACTTCGCCGCCACCGGCACCATCATGTCGGACCTGACCCCGACGCTGCGTCCCAACTACATGAACTCCATCGACTATTACGCCGAGCAGTTCACCGGCAAGACCTTCCAGATCGTGGAGATCCCGAAGAACCTGACGCTGACCGGCAACACATGGGCCGACAGCCTCTATGGCGGGGCGGGCAACGACACGCTGAGCGGGCTCAGCGGCAACGACCAGCTGTTCGGCGGTGCCGGCAACGACCTTCTGTGGGGCGACGCCGGAAACGACACGCTGCGCGGACAGGCCGGCAACGACGCGCTCCATGGCGGCTCGGGCGCCGACCTGCTGATGGGGGACGAGGGGAACGACACGCTGTGGGGCGATGCCGGCAACGATACGCTGTGGGGCGGCTCGGGGGCGGACCTGTTCGTCTTCACGCGCGGCGGCGGTCAGGACCGCATCGCCGATTTCAGCCGCACGCAGAACGACCGCATCCAGATCGCCTCCAACATGACCTACCGGCTGGGATCGGACGGCAGCGGCAGTGCCCTGCTCGACTTCGGCGGCGGCGACCGGTTGACCCTGGCCGGCATCGCTCCGAACCAGATCACCTCGGCCTTCTTCACCTACGGCTGAGGCAGTCCGTAACGCAGGAACTGGACGCGGGTGTCGCCGTAGCGGCGCTCGTCCAGTTCCGCGAAGCCGGGCGGCAGGGGCAGCGGATCGCGCCCGGCGACCTCGACCACCAGGATGGCACCGGGGGCCAGCCAGCCGGCCTTCGCCAGCCCAGCCAGCGCCCGCGGCGCCAGATCCTGGCCGTAGGGCGGGTCGAGGAAGCCCAGCGTGCAGGAGCGGCCCGGCGGAGGCGGCGGGCGGGTGGCGTCGGCGCGCAGGACCGCGGCGTTCGCCCCCTCCCCCAACGCCGCGACGTTGGCCCGCACGGCCTCCAAGGCGGCGCGGCCCAGGTCGAGGAAGCTGGCGTGGGCGGCCCCGCGGGACAGCGACTCCAGCCCCAGGGCGCCGGTTCCGCAGAAGGCGTCCACGACGACGGCGCCCTCCAGCAGGTCGGCGCCGTCCGGCCCCCAGTCGGCGTGGGACAGGATGTTGAACAGGGATTCACGGGTGCGGTCGGTGGTCGGCCGCGTGTCGCTCCCCCCCGGGGCGGCCAGCCGCCGCCCGCGGTGCTTACCGCCGACGATCCGCACGGGTCCGCTCCGGCCCCCGGCCACCGCCCTCGGACGACGCGCCACCGCCGCCGCGCGGCTTCGGCCCCGGCTTCCCGCCGCCGCCGGGCTTTCCGCCCTTCAGCGTCAGCGTGCCGGGCTTGCCCGCCGGCTTGCCGTCCGGTTTGTTGGAAGCGGGCTTGCCGGAGGCGGACTTGGCGGACGCGTAGCCGCCCGAGGCCGGCTTGGCCGGGCCGCGCCGGTCGGACGCGGTCTTCGGCTCCGCCTTGGCCCAGCCCTCTTTGGCGTCGCGCGGCTTGGACGCCTTGGCCGGAGCGGCGGAACGGCCCTTGGCGCCTTCGGCGCCGGCACTCTCAGTCTTGGCGGCCTTGGCGGCAGAGGACTTGCCGGCGCCCTTGGCCTTGCCATCCTCCGCCGGATCGGCGCCGGTGAAGAATCGGGACACCTGCTCGCGCACGACGCGCTTCGGCACCTCCTCGACGGCGCTCTCCTCCAGCTTGCCGAGCTGGAAGGGGCCGTAGGCGACGCGGATCAGCCGGTTCACCTGGAGGTCCAGCGCCTCCATCACCTTGCGGATCTCGCGGTTCTTGCCTTCCTTCAGGCTGACGGTCAGCCAGGCGTTGCGGCCCTGGATGCGGTCCAGAACGGCTTCGATGGGACCGTACTTCACCCCCTCGATGGTCGGTCCCTTCGCCAGCTCGGCCAGCTTCACCTCGTTCACCTCGCCGAAGACGCGCACGCGGTAGCGGCGGGTCCAGCCGGTGGCCGGCAGTTCCAGGAAGCGGGCCAGCTCACCGTCGTTGGTCAGCAGCAGCAGCCCTTCGGTCGTCAGGTCGAGCCGACCGACCGAGATGACGCGCGGCATGTCCGGCGGCAGCCGTTCGAAGACGGTGGTGCGGCCCTTCTCGTCGCGGGCGGTGGTGACCAGCCCGGACGGCTTGTAATAGCGCCACAGCCGCGCCGGCTCCGGCTCGGGGATGACCTTGCCGTCCACCTGCACGACGTCGCCGGACCGCACGACGCAGGCCGGGCTGTCCAGGGTCGTGCCGTTGACGGCCACGCGGCCGTCGGTGATCCAGCGCTCGGCGTCGCGGCGCGAGCACAGGCCCGCACGCGCCAGCCGCTTGGCGATGCGCTCGCCGGCATCGGGCTCGCCCGCGTCCGCATCGGCGGCGCCGGGCATGGCTTTGGAATGTTCGAAATCGGGGGTGTCCATGGGCACGGACCATAGGGCTTGCAAGCCCCGCCCGCAACCCACGGCACGGGGTCCCCGCCGTTATTCTTCGAGGCGGAAGCCGACCTTCATCACCACCTGGAAGTGGGCGACCTTTCCACCGCTGACGTGCCCGCGGATCTCGCCCACCTCGAACCAGTCCACGTTCTTCAGCGTCTTGGACGCCCGCTCGATGCCGTTGCGGATGGCGTCGTCGATGGTGGTCTCGGCGGTGCCGACGATTTCCACCTTTTTGTAGACATGGTTGCTCATGGATGTCCTCCCTGTTCCGTCCGATGCTTAACAACGCCGGAGGGCGTTCCGCGGCTTGACGAAAACAGGGACCGCCGGGCAGGGTGCCCCGCATGAGCCGCCCCCCCTCCCCCATGGACATCGCCTTCGACGAGGCCGAAGCCGCCGCATCCCGCGGGGAGGTGCCGGTGGGTGCCGTCGTGGTCGATCCGGCGACCGGCGCCGTGCTGGCCCGCGCCGGCAACCGGACCGAGGAGCTGAACGACCCCACCGCCCATGCCGAGGTGCTGGCGATCCGCGCCGCCTGCACGGCCTTGGGCGAGCCGCGCCTGCCAGGGCTGGACCTGTATGTGACCCTGGAGCCCTGCGCGCTGTGCGCCGCGGCGATCAGCTTCGCCCGGCTGCGCCGGGTCTACTTCGGCGCCTACGACCCCAAGGGCGGCGGGGTGGAGCACGGCCCCCGTTTCTACCACCAGCCGACCTGCCACCACGCCCCGGACGTCTACGGCGGCATCGACGAGACGCGGGCGGGTTCGATGCTGCGAAGTTTCTTCAGAGACCGCCGCCCCGGTTGAGTGCCGGGGCGGCGTTTCGTCACTGCGGCCGGGACAGGCTGGCCACCGTCGCCTGACTCCATGCGTCCTCGCACTCGCGGACCAGCGGGCCCCGCATCGCGCGGCAGCGCTCCACCACCGCCCCGGCCTCCGGCATACGTCCGGCCTCGACCAGGAGCCGGATGCGGAGCGGATAGCCCCGCTCGCCCCCGCCGAAACGCCGTTCCTTGGCATCGAGGGCGGCCAGCGCCTGGGACGCCCGGCCGGCGGCCCGGTGCTCGGCGATCAGCAGGTCGAACGCCTCCAGCGGGGCGGACGCGCTTTTGACGGCGATTTCGAGGTCTTTCACCGCGAGATCCGGACGGTTCTGCTTCGTATGGAGCCGATAGTAGGTCATCCGCAGATAGGGATCGGACTCGAAGCCTCCCTTGGCGACCTCCTTCAAGGCGGCCTCCGCCTCGGTGAGACGCTCCTTCGCGATCAGGCTGTCCGCACGCTGCACCAGGACGCTGCGCGACAGCGCCTTCAGAGCCGAACCCTGGAACACGGCTTTCTCGTAACCCACCGTGTTCTTGTCGCGGGCCGCGCTCTCGAACAGCTGCTCGCGGACCGCATAATCGCTCAGATCCGCAAACCGCTGTTCCGCGGAATTGTGACCCACCCGCAGTTGCTTGCCGATCTCCCCCAGGATCTTGGCCGGACCGGCCGACAGTTCCTTGAAGGCGGCGTTGATGCCCGCGCTGTACTGCCCCGACACCATCAGGGCATTGATCTGATCCTCCAGCCTTTTGCGCTCCTCCTCGGCCTTGGCACTCTGCTTGCGCGCATCGTCGGCGAAACGCTCCATCACGACTTGGAAGACGTTGGTGTTGTAACCGGCCTTCTCCAGAAGATCGAAACCAAGGAGATCTGCCTCGTCTTCCTGCTGGCGAGCCCAGGACGGGTGCGCCACGGTGTCCTGGAAGGCGCGATAGGATGTGTAGATCAGCGTCGCGTTCCTGGCCATCTCCGGATTGGAGCGGGGAGCCGCGGACAGCAGCGCCCCCATCCCCGTGTCCTCGACCGTTTTCTGAGCCGCGTGCTCGCGGTCGGCGTCCATGTGATTGAGCAGAAGGTGTGACACCTCGTGAGCCAGGATGAAGGCGAGTTCGTCCTCATTCTCGGAGTTCACGAACACCCCCTGCGAGATCAGGATGGTGTTCGCCGGAACGGCCTCCGCCACATAGGCGGGATTGTTGGTCACGACGATGGTGACGGACGGCTTGGCATGGGGCCACGCCTTGAGGAGACGTGCCAGGACCTGGTTCGCGTAACGCTGCAGCGGTTCCGCTCCAGCCAGCTCACGCGTGCCCGGCGGAAGCGGGTCACGGCCGTCGAGCGACCGCGCCGACGCTCCCGACGGCTTCTGCAGCGATGCGGCGAGAGCCGCCATGGAGCCGCCCCCGGCGTCCGGAAGACGCCGCTGCTCCGCGACATCGACGAACCGCGCGGGAACGGATTCATAGGTTCGCTTGCCGCTGAGTTCCGTGGTCAGCGTGTCGAGCGACTTGCATCCACCGGCGAGCAAGGTCAGGCCGAGCAGAACGGGAACGAGCGGGCGGCGCAAGGCGGTGTTCACTTGCATTCGGAGGCGCCTCGCGACGAATAGGTCGTCCCACTGACCCGCTGGGCCGTCTGGCATTCGGTGAGCACCTGGGCCTTGGCCGACACCTGCACCTGGAACGGGCTGAGCCACACCTCCTGTCCGCCCGCGTTCACCTTCACGTAGCGGGTGTTGCGGTTGTAATCGGCCGCATCGAAGGGAACCGGTGGGAAGGCTTCCTTGGGCAACTCCCCCCTCTTGCCGCCCATTTCATCGAAGACGGCGACCTTGCCCCCCGGTCCGGACATGATCTTTTCAATCTTCACCTTATCTTGCGCCATCGCTGACGCCGCGAATGAGCACAGAGCAAGCAAGGCCACAGCGGAGATCCTAATCACGCCATTCCTCCTTCAATTCGGGGTTTTGACATTTTGGGATTTTTCCTGCGCTTCCAGCAGGCGAAGCTCTTGGAACCGCTTGGCAAGCACAATGCGGGCCGGGCCGGCGATCGCAGCGCCCGCGACGGCAACGCCAATCCAGTTGGCCGGCTCCAAGTCGTGCAACCACACAAGGCAGGCCGACAGAACGAGGCCGAGAAGCGAACCGGCCCCCATGAGCAGCAGGGTCCACAGCACGGCGGACAGCAACGTCCGAGGGGCGATCAAATTGCCGATCTTACGGGCCGCGAAAGCGAAGGCCGCCATGGCGATCAGTTCCACCAGCACCGACATGTCAAGATCGCCAAGCCCGAGCTTGCTCCACTCCTTCATGAATCCGGCGCCGCGAACGATCAGGTTGTCGATCGCCATGGCGTGCAGAAACATCCCCGGAACGATGCCGTACACCGGGGAGGGGCCGACATCCTGGACACCGGAGAACATGGCCCCCACCACGACGATCCGACCGGCCAATGTGGCCGACACGGCGTCACGGTTGACGTCCTTCACTGATTCCGGCGCCGTCAGCCACTCCGCCCGGATCACGGGATGGTAGGCGCACCCCGCCGCCGCGGTGGACAGCGCACCGCTCTCGAACGGCGTCAGGGTCCGGATCACATTGCCGAGCACATCCGCAACAGACCCGTCGGGACAGCCCGCCGCAAGCTGCTGATGGTCGGGGTGCATGGCCTCCGCCCCGGCCGGCCGGACGCGCCCCCATTCGATGGTCAGGGCTGTGTTCCTGAAGGCGTCCTGGTTGGCCAGGGGGTCGTTCTTGCCGCCTTTGCACGCGGCGTCTTGCCCGCAATGCTCGATGTACGCCGCCAGCGCCGCCGACAGTCGCGGCGAACCGCAGTAATTTTCAGCAAACAAGTCGACATGGGACGCGCCGTCGCGGATAAGAGGATGGACCTCCAGCCTCACCGCATCGCGCAGTTCCTGGAGGTTCTGCCGTCCGGCCGTGGCGCATCCCGACTCATCCTGCTGGCTGCTTCGCGCCACCGTCATGAAGACGGGAAAATCATCCATCTCCTTGACAAGACGGCCCAGGCCATCCGGATCTCCAACCCTGTTCCTGTCGATGATCATCAGATCCAGAAGGATGCTTTCGGCGCCAGCTTTCTTGATCTCTTCGATCAGGCGCGCGTAGAAATCGAACGACGGCGGATAAGACTCGCCGCTGGCGGCAAGCGTTTGGTCGTCGATCTGGACGACGGCGATTTTCTTCTGCCCCTTGTCGGGATAGAAGCTGGCGGCAAGCCGCCGATAGGCATCCAGCGATGTCCGACCGCTGGAACCGTTGATATCCAACGGGTTGAGGACGGCCGCCAGAACGACCAGAAGCGGTACGAGCGAGAGCTTGAGCAATCGATCGCCCAGCCGTCGCCACCCGGCGCAGTGCGTGGGCAGGCGAGCGACGAGGCGTTGCCAAATATCGGCCACGGCCGGCAAACGTTTCTTCGCATCAGGAGCCGGCATGACAGTGACTCTGAGTCCTCAACAAAATGGCCGGCCAGCCTCATCCGCAAGGGAATCAAAGCTGGAGTCTTTGCAATTTTATCGAGATGGCGGCGAAGAACAATATTAATTTTGAATTAGTTTTTGCTCGTCATGCATATCTTGGAATGCAATCCACCAGCGGACACGCGCGAGGCATAGGCTGCTCACCGCCCGCCCCCAACCGCGACGGGGAGGCGGAACGAGCGCACGCGCAAAAACGGAGGAGCGTCGCCGCCCCTCCGCGCTCGGACTTCGTCAGATTTGCGCGGTCAGCGCCCCACCGCCCGCCAGCCGATGTCGCGGCGGCAGAAGCCGTCCGGCCAATCCAGCGCGTCGACACCCTGATACGCGCGCTTCTGCGCCTCGGCCACGGTCGGCGCCTTGGCGGTCACGCCCAGCACGCGCCCGCCGGTGGACAGCACCCGCCCACCGTCCGCCAGCGTCGTGCCGGCGTGGAAGACGGTCACGCCCTCCACCGCGTTGGCGGCGGCGAAACCCTTGATCTCCGTGTTCTTCACGTAATCACCGGGGTAGCCGTTGGCGGCCATAACGACGCAGAGCGCCGTCTCGTCGTGCCAGCGCAGGTCGATGTTCTTCAACTGGCCGTCCGCCGCCGCGATCAGCGCGGCCAATGCGTCGGACTTCAGGCGCATCATCAGTGTCTGGCATTCCGGGTCGCCGAAGCGGACGTTGAATTCCAGCGTCTTCGGCACCGGGTTGCCGTTGGCGTCCTTGCCGATCATCAGACCGGCGAACAGAACGCCCTTGAAGGGACGTCCCTCCGCCGCCATGCCCTTGACGGTCGGCTCGATGATCTCGCGCATCACGCGGGCCTGAAGGTCCGGAGTCAGCGCCGGGGCCGGGGAATAGGCGCCCATGCCGCCGGTGTTCGGGCCGGTGTCGCCGTCGCCCACCGCCTTGTGGTCCTGGGCCGAGGCCAGCGGCAGCGCCGACTCGCCGTCGCACAGCGCGAAGAAGCTGACCTCCTCGCCGTCCAGGAACTCCTCGACCACCACCTCGGCCCCGGCGGCGCCGAAGCGGCCCTCGACCAGAGCCTCGTCGATGGCGGCGAAGGCCTCCTCCTCGGTGCGGGCGACGGTCACGCCCTTGCCGGCGGCCAGACCGTCGGCCTTGACCACGATGGGCGCGCCGTTCTTGCGCACGAAATCCTTGGCGGCCTCGACGTCCTTGAAGCGGCCATAGGCGGCGGTCGGCACGCCGTACTTGGCCAGGATGTCCTTCATGAAGCCCTTGGAGCCCTCAAGCTCCGCCGCCGCGGCGCTGGGGCCGAAGGCCTTGATGCCAAGGGCGGTCAGCTTGTCGACGAGGCCGAGCACCAGCGGCCCTTCCGGCCCGACCACCACGAAGTCGATGGCCTTGTCCTGGGCGAAGCGGACCAGGGAGTCCACATCCTCCGCGCCGATGGCGACGCATTCGGCCACGTCCGCGATGCCGGCGTTGCCCGGCGCGCAGTAGAGCGTGTCGCACAGCGGCGAGTTCTGAATGGCCCAGCACAGCGCATGCTCGCGCCCACCCGACCCGACCACCAGGACTTTCATGGCACCTCGTCCTTCCACGCTTGTTGCCGACACCGCGCCTTGTATCATGGTGCCGCCATGACTCAAGACCTTGATATGACCACTCCGCTGATCGCCCCCGAGCCGCGCCCCGGCTCGAACCTGCCGGAATTCTCGGTGGGCGACCTCGCCCGGCGCCTGAAGCGCAGCATCGAGGAGGAGTTCGGCTTCGTCCGCGTGCGCGGCGAGATATCCCAGCCCAAGCGGCACAGCTCCGGCCACTGCTACCTCCGCCTGAAGGACGACACGGCGGTGATCGAGGCGGTGTGCTGGCGCGGCACCGCGTCGAAGCTGGCCGTCCAGCCGGCGGAGGGGCTGGAGGTCATCGTCACCGGGCGCATGACGACCTACCCCGGACGCTCGCAATACCAGCTCATCATCGAGTCGATGGAGCTGGCCGGCGAGGGCGCCCTGCTGAAGATGCTGGAGGAGCGCAAGAAGCGCCTCGCGGCGGAGGGGCTGTTCGACGCCGGGCGCAAGAAACCCATTCCCTTCCTGCCCGACGTGATCGGCGTCGTCACCTCCCCCACCGGGGCGGTCATCCGCGACATCCTGCACCGATTGCACGACCGTTTCCCGCGCCGGGTCCTGCTCTGGCCGGTCGCCGTGCAGGGCGAGCGGGCGGCGGCGGAGGTCACCGCGGCGATCGAGGGCTTCAACCGCATTCCGACGGGCGGCCCGGTGCCGCGCCCGGACCTGCTGATCGTGGCGCGCGGCGGCGGCTCGCTGGAGGACCTGATGGCCTTCAACGAGGAGAACGTCGTCCGCGCGGCGGCGGCCAGCCGCATCCCGCTGATCTCCGCGGTCGGGCACGAGACCGACACCACCCTGATCGACTTCGCGTCCGACCGCCGCGCCCCCACCCCCACGGCGGCGGCGGAGATGGCCGTGCCGGTGCGGGCGGAACTGCTGGCCCAGGTGCTGGACGACGAGCGGCGCATGGTCGGTGCCGCCACCCGCCTGCTGGCCGAACGGCGGACACGGGTGGAGGGGCTGGCCCGTGGGCTCGGCGACCCGCGCGCCCTGCTGGAAAGCCACGCCCAGCGGCTGGACGACCGGGCGGAGCGGCTGGCGCTGGCCGCCGCCGCCCTGCTCGACCGCCGCCGCACGCGCTTGAACGAACTGGGTGCGGCGCTGCGCCACCCGCGCGAGAAGCTGGCCGAGGCCGGGCAGCGGCTGGCCTCGGAATCCCGCGCGCTCGACGGCGCGCTGCGCCACGCCGTCGTCGCGGCGCGCGGCCAGTATGAGCGGGTGGCCGGGCGGCTGACGCTCGGCCCGATCCGGGTGAAGTTCGGCGACGGCGGCCGGCGGCTGTCCGACCTGACACCGCGGCTGGACCGCAGTTATGGCAAGGCGGTGGAGGAACGCGCGGCCAAGCTGGCGGCGGTGGGGCAGCTTCTGGAAAGCTATTCCTACAAGGGCGTCCTGGAGCGCGGCTTCGCACTGGTGCAATCCGGCGACGGCAAGCCGCTGACCAGGGCTGACCAGGCCACGCCGGGCCTGGCGGTATCGCTGGTCTTCGCCGACGGGCAGGCCGCCGCGACGGTGGACGGCGGGCCGCGGGTGGATGCACCGCCCATCGCGCCGGAGCCGAAGCCCAAAAGCGCCAGACCAAAAGCAGAGCCGAAGAAGCCGAACCGCCCGCCGACACAGGGAAGCCTGTTCTAATCCATCGGTTTCACAGTGGATTTGCTCCATTCCGGAGCACCGGACTGGAGCGGACTGCCGGATGACTTGGGCAATTCCACCGCGAGCCCCCTCCCCGCATCACCTATAGTGGTGCGCCGCCGGACCGATGCCCGGCGATAGCGGAGGGGAAGGACATGGAGCAGCGTGCCGCCTCGACCGGCCCGTTGGCGCGGGCCGGAGCCTGGATCGACAGCGAGCGGGGACAGAGGACCATCTTCGGATTGATCCTGCTCAACGCCGTCGTGCTGGGGCTGGACACGTCCTCCACCGTGTCGGACGCCATCGGGCCGTTGCTCGGCACGCTCGACAGCCTGATCCTGATCGCCTTCACCGTGGAACTGGCCCTGCGCATCGGCCACCAGGGGCGCGCCTTCTTCCGGGACGGCTGGAACCTGTTCGACTTCGCGGTGGTCGTGATCACGCTGGCCCCGGTCGGCCCGGAGATCATGGTCCTGCGCACCCTGCGCGTGCTGCGCGTCTTCCGCCTCGTCACCGTGATGCCGCGGCTGCGGATGATCGTCCACGCCCTGGTGTCCTCGCTGCCCGGGCTGGCGATGATCGTCCTGCTGCAAGGGCTGCTGTTCTACGTGGCCGGGGTGATGGCGACCAAGCTGTTCGGCGCGGACTTCCCGGACTGGTTCGGCACGCTGGGCGCGTCGCTCTATTCGCTGTTCCAGATCATGACGCTGGAAAGCTGGTCGATGGGCATTGTACGCCCGGTGATGGAGGTCTATCCCTCCGCCTGGGCCTTCTTCCTGCCCTTCATCCTGGCCGCCACCTTCACCATGCTGAACCTGTTCGTCGCGGTGATCGTGAACGCGCTGCAGTCCCTTCAGGATCAGGACAGCAAGGAGGTTGGCGACGCCATCCTCAGCGAGTCCCACCATGTGGTGGAGGAGCTGCGCAGTCTACGCGCGGAGGTCGCTGCGCTGCGCCTGGCGCTGGACGGCCAGCGTCAGACGGCAGGCCGGGTTCCGCTCCCGGCCCTGTCCGACGCCGGCGACTGATCGCCGGCGCCCGGCCTCGGGAGCCGACCTCAGGCAGCCCCGGCAAAGGTCCAGCGCGTCGTCTCGCCGCTGCGGAAGGGCAGCACGGCCTCGCCCTCGGCGGTCAGCACGATGTCCGGCGTCGTGGAGGGGGTTCGCTCCAGCACCACCTTGTCCTCGTTGACCGGCAGGCCGTAGAAGCGCGGGCCGTTCAGGCTGGCGAAGGCCTCCAGCTTGTCCAGGGCGCCCGCCTCGTCGAAGGCTTCGGCGTAGAGTTCCATGGCGTTGGCGGCGGTGAAGCAGCCGGCGCAGCCGCAGGCGCTCTCCTTCGCGGTCACCGTGTGCGGGGCGGTGTCGGTGCCCAGGAAGAACGGCCCCTCGCCCGAGGTCGCCGCCTCGACCAGCGCCACCCGGTGCGTCTCGCGCTTGGCGATGGGCAGGCAGTAGAGGTGCGGGCGGATGCCGCCGGCGAACAGGTGGCTGCGGTTGATCAGCAGGTGATGCGCCGTGATCGTCGCCCCGACCCGGCCCGAGGCGGCGTGCTCGCGCACGAAGGCCACGGCCTCCGCGGTGGTCGCGTGCTCCAGAACCACGCGCAGCGCCGTGTAGCGCTCCAGCAGCGGGCCGAGGGTGCGCTCCAGGAACACCGCCTCGCGGTCGAAGATGTCGACATGGGCGTCGGTCACCTCGCCATGGATCAGCAGCGGCATGCCGATCTCCGCCATGCGCTCCAGCACCGGGGCGATCTTGCCGAGGTCGGTCACGCCGTGGGCGCTGTTGGTGGTGGCGTTGGCCGGGTAGAGCTTGGCGGCGGCGAACACACCGTCCTCGAAGCCCTGGGCCAGATCGTCGGCGTCGGTGCCGTCGGTCAGGTAGGCGGTCATCAGCGGCGTGAAGGCGTGGCCCTCCGGCAGGGCGGCCAGGATGCGCTCCCGGTAGGCCACGGCGTCCGCCGTGCGGGTCACCGGCGGCTTCAGGTTCGGCATGATGATGGCGCGGCCGAACTGGTGGGCGGTGAAGGGCAGCACCGCCTTGAGCATGGCGCCGTCGCGCAGGTGCACATGCCAGTCGTCGGGACGGCGGAGGACGAGACGGTCGGTGGGCATGGCGGCTCCGGCACGGATGCATGGGGGGTTGCCGGAGTTCTAGCCCCTTACGGCCCCCCGCTCAACGGTATCGGGGCGGTATCCGGCCACAGCGTTGGTGACGGGACCGGCGAAAGCCGCTAGAACCCTAGCCGAATCCCTAGGGACATTCGAAGCCGGACCCGCGCCGATGAGCCTCATTACCCCCCGCACCCCGCCCGGAACGATGGAACTGCTGCCGCGCCAGCAGGTGGCCTTCCAGCGTCTGCTCGACACCATCCGCCGCGGCTACGAGCGGTTCGGCTTCGTGCCGGTGGAAACCCCGGTGTTCGAGACGGTGGACACCCTGCTGACCAAGTCCGGCGGCGAGACCGAGAAGCAGGTCTATTTCGTGCAGTCCACCGGCGCCCTCCAGCAGGGGAACAAGCCGGACATCGCGCTGCGCTTCGACCTGACGGTGCCGCTCGCCCGCTACGTGGCGGAGCATGAGCGCGACCTCGCCTTCCCCTTCCGCCGCTACCAGATCCAGCGCGTCTACCGCGGGGAGCGGGCGCAACGCGGGCGCTTCCGCGAATTCTACCAGTGCGACATCGACGTGATCGGCAAGGACAGCCTGTCCGCGCACTATGACGCGGAGATCCCGGCGGTCATCTACCACGTCTTCCGCGAGCTGGACTTCGGCGGCTTCACCATCAACGTGAACAACCGCAAGGTCCTGCTCGGCCTGCTTGACGGGCTGGGCGTGGACGACGCGGAGAAGCGCGTCCTGGTCCTGCGCGAGATCGACAAGCTGGACAAGATCGGCCGCGACAAGGTGCGCGACAGCCTGACCGGCCTCGGCATGGCCGCCGACGCCGCGGATAAGATCCTGTCCCTGATCGATGCCAAGGGCACGAACGAGGAGACGCTCGCCGCGCTGGGCGCGCTGGGCATCGAGAACGAGACCTTCGTCCAGGGTGTCGCGGAGCTGACCACCGTCATCCAGGGGCTGAAGGCTCTCCAGGTGCCGGACGGCGTGGTGCGCATCAACCTCGCCATCGCGCGCGGACTCGACTACTACACCGGCACGGTCTACGAGACCTTCCTGAACGACCACCCGGGAATCGGCAGCGTCTGCTCCGGCGGGCGCTACGACAACCTCGCCAGCCACTACACCAAGTCGAAGCTGCCGGGTGTGGGCATCTCCATCGGCGCGACGCGGCTGTTCTACCAGTTGATGGAAGCCGGCATCATCAAGGACGGCGGCGCCACCGCCCAGGTCCTGGTGACGCAGATGGACCCGGCCCTGTCGGCCGACTATTACGGCCTCGCGACGGCGTTGCGGGCGGCGGGCATCAACACGGAAATCCAGCTCGACGGCGGCAAGCTCGCCAAGCAGATGAAATACGCCGACAAGGCGGGCATCCCGCTGGTCGTCCTGATGGGCTCCGACGAGAAGGCGCGCGGCACGGCGACGCTGAAGCATCTGGTGAAGGGCGAGCAGGTCGAAGTCCCGCTGGCCGACCTCGCCGCCAAGGCGAAGGAACTGCTGGGGGCATAGCTCCCCACCACAGAAGGCCCCGCCCATGGCCACCGTCGCCGAAGCCCTGAACCTCGCGCTCGACCATCATCTGTCCGGGCGGCTGGAGGAGGCGCGGCTGCTCTACGGCCGCATCCTGGAGGTGGACCCGGACAACCCCCACGCCCTGCATTTCGCCGGGCTGCTGGCGGCCCAGACCGGCGCGGTGGCGGACGGGGTGGCGATGATCGGCAAGGCGGCGGCCCTCCTGCCGCTCGCCGCCGACATCCACGGCAACCTCGGCAAGGCGCTGATGGCGCTGGGCACGCCGGACGGGGCGGCGCAGGCCGCCGCCGCCTTCCGCAGCGTCCTTGCCCTGCAACCCGATGGCGCCGGCGACTGGTTCGCCCTGGGCGGCGCCCTGATCGAGGCCGGCAACGGTCCCGCCGCCCACCGCGCCCTGACCCGCGCCCTGACGGCCAGCGCCGCCACCGACAGTGAACCGCTGGCCGAAGCCTTCGAGCGGGCCGGCCTGCTGCTCTACGCCGTCGCCGACTGGGCAAGCGCCACCGACGCCTTCCGCAAGGCACGCACCCTCGCCCCGCAGCGCGCCGAGGCGCACCGCATGCTCGGCGCCGCGCTGGCCCAGACGGGCGACCCGGAGGGCGCCGTGGAGGCGCTGGACGCGGCGCTGCGCCTCGATCCCACCCTGGCCGAGGCGCAGACCAACCTCGTCCATCTCCTGGTCACGCTGGGCCGTTTCGACGAGGCGGAACGGGCCGGGCGTCGGGCCGTGGCGCTGGACCCTAGCAACGCCGACGCCTACGGCAACATGGCGCCGCTGCTGGAGCAGACCATCCGCGTCGCGGAGGCGCTGCGCCAGTGCGAGCGGGCGGCGCGCATCGCCCCGGACCGCGCCGCGTTCCACCGCAACCGCCTGTCCCTTCTGCTGCACGAAGGCCGCCGCGATGAGGCCGTCGCCGCCGGGCGGGAGGCCATCCGCCTCGCCCCCGCCGACGCCGAGGCCCATCTGGCGCTCGCCGCCGCCCTGCTCGCCTCCGGCCAGTTCAAGGAAGGCTGGGAGGAGTTCGAGTGGCGGTGGGAAACCCGGCAGCTCGACCCCGTGCACCGCAGCTTTCCTCAGCCGCAATGGACGGGGGCGGAGGATGTGGCGGGTCGGACCATCCTGCTCTACGCCGAACAGGGACTCGGCGACACCTTGCAGTTCGTCCGCTACGCGCCGCTGCTGGCCGCACGCGGAGCGCGGGTGGTGGTCGGCTGCTCCCCCGCGCTGGTCCGGCTGATGGAGCGGGTGGACGGCGTGTCCGCCGCCGTCGCCTGGGGCGGAGAGCTTCCCGCCTTCGACCTGCACATCCCGATGATGAGCCTGCCCCGCGCCTTCGGAACGGATCTGGACAGCGTCCCGGCCACGGTGCCCTATCTGCGCGCCGATCCCGCCGACGTCGCGGCGTGGCGCGAGCGCCTTCCGGTGAAGGATGGGCGTGTGCGCGTCGGGCTGGTCTGGGCCGGGTCGCCGCGCACGGTGCGCGGGGTGGCGAGCCCGATCGACCGGCGGCGCAGCCTGCCACTCGCCGCCCTGGCTCCCCTGGCCGAGGTGCCGGGGGCGCGCTTCGTCAGCCTCCAGATGGGGCCGGGCGCGGCGCAGCTGGCCGAGGCCCCGGCGGGCATGGACATCGCCGACCCCATGAGCGGCGTCCGCGACTTCGCCGACACCGCGGCGCTGGCCGAGACGCTGGACCTCGTCATCACGGTGGACACCTCCGTCTGCCACCTCGCGGGCGGGCTGGGGCGGCCCACCTGGACCCTGTCGCGCGCCGACGCCTGCTGGCGCTGGCTGGGCAACCGGGAGGCCAACCCCTGGTACCCGACCATGCGCGTGTTCGGCCAGGACCGTTCCGGCGACTGGTCCGGCGTGGTCGCCCGCCTGCGCGCGGCGTTAACGGATTTCGTGGCGGCACACGGTCACGCCGCTTAACCACACAACCGCTGGGCGCATTCGTGGCACCGACGCAACGGTCCGCTACGATTTTGAGTTACACCGATTTCGGGGCGGACTCGCACACTCGAAGGGCGAGGGATTACACCGGTTGTTAACCAAGGCGCCTCTACATTCCGGCCATATCGTTCGGCCAGTTTGCCGAGCATTTTAACCAATTCGCGGGCGTCGCCCGCGGTCATGGCTGGAGCCGGACATGACACGGTTGTGGGTGCGACGCGCGATCTGGGGTGTGACGCTGGCGGCGACGCTGGGCGGCGGCGCCCTTCTGGCGCAGGAGGAAATGCGCACGTCACGGTTGCAGGCCCGCCTGCTCGCCGGTTACGCCAAGGACATGACCTACACGCTGAGCGAGGGGCCGAATCCCGCCGCGCGCCACCCCACCCAGGGTCCCTACAACGAGCGGATGGGCTATGTCGGGCTGCCAGGCTATCTGCGCTCGCTGACCTCGGATATGTACGCGGTGGAGATGCAGGCGCATCTGTCGCCGACGCTCGACCAGTTCATGGCCGCCGGCGGCTTCCCGATCTACCACGAGAAGACGCGCGCCGGCCTGACCCTGCTGGACCGCAACGGCACCGCGCTGTTCTCCGCCCGCTACCCGGAGCGGGTCTTCGCCAAGTTCGAGGACGTGCCGCCGCTGGTCGCCGCCACGCTGCTGTTCATCGAGAACCGCGAGCTGCTGAACACCGACGAGCCGCGCCGCAACCCCGCCGTGGAGTGGGACCGCTTCGCCGGCGCCGTGGCGATGCTGCCGGTGCAGTGGGTCAAGCCCGGCCAGCGCTCCCCCGGCGGCTCGACCCTGGCGACGCAGATCGAGAAGTACCGCCACTCTCCCGACGGCCAGACCAACGGCGCCACGGAGAAGCTGCGCCAGATGATCTCGGCCAGCACCCGCGCCTATCTGGACGGCGAGGACACCGGCGCCCACCGCCGCCGCATCCTGATCGACTATCTGAACTCCACCCCGCTGACCGGACGCCCCGGCTTCGGCGAGGTGAACGGGCTGGGCGACGGGCTGTGGGCCTGGTTCGGCACCGACCTCGCCATCGCCGAGAAGGTGCTGTCGGAGGAACCCGCCGACGCCCGCGCCCTGCAATTGAAGGCGCTGGCCTACAAGCAGGTGCTGAGCCTTCTGCTCGCCCAGCGCCGCCCCTCCTATTACTTGATCCAGGACCGGCAGGCGCTGGAGCGGCTGGCCGACAGCCACCTGCGCGTGCTGCACGGCGCGGGCGTGATCGACACCACGCTGCGCGACGCCGCGCTCGGCCTGACGCTGAAGTTCCGCGAGGACCCGCCGCAGGCCCAGACCGCCAATTTCGTGGAGCAGAAGGCCCCCAACGCCATCCGCGCCCGGCTTCTCTCCATGCTCGGCGTGTCCAGCCTCTACCAGCTCGACCGCATCGACCTGACCGCCGAATCGACGCTCGACGCTCCGGCGCAGCAGCGCGTGGTGGAGGTTCTGGCGAAGCTGGGCGACCCGGCCTTCGCCGCGCAGATGGGGCTGACCGGCGAACGGCTGCTCGACACCAAGGGCAGCGACCTGTCCAAGATCATCTACTCGGTCACGCTCTACGAACGCGGGCCGGACGCCAACTACCTGCGCGTCCAGGCCGACAACCTCGACCAGCCGCTGGACATCAACGAGGGCGCCAAGCTCGACCTCGGCTCCACGGCGAAGCTGCGCACGCTGGCGACCTATCTGGAAATCGTGGCGGAGCTGCACACCCGCTACGCCCACCTGCCCAAGGACTTCCTCGCCGACGTGGAGGAGGAGGCGTCCGACAACCTGACGCGCTGGGCCGCCAACTGGCTGTCGACCTCCAGCAACCGCGGATTGAGCGCCATGCTCGACGCCGCCATGGAGCGCCGCTATTCGGCGAACCCCGGCGAGGCCTTCTTCACCGGCGGCGGGCTGCACAGCTTCGTGAACTTCAACGCCAGGGACAACGGCAGCATCCTGAGCGTGACCGAGTCGCTGCGCAATTCGGTCAACCTGCCCTTCATCCGCATGATGCGCGACGTCGTGCAGTTCTATCTGTCCGAAGGCGGCGACGACAGCACCGACATCCTGCACAACCCCGACCACCCCGCCCGCCAAGCCTATCTCGCCCGCTTCGCCGACAAGGAAGGCAGCGACTTCCTGAACCGCTTCTACAACAGCTACCGGAAGCACACGCCGGACGCGATGCTGAACATGCTGGCCGCCCGGTCGCGGCCGATGCCGCACCGCCTGTCGGTCATCTTCCGCACCGTGCGCCCGCAGGCCGGGGTGAAGGAGTTCGGCGCCTTCCTGCGCGCCCGCCTGCCCGACGCCAAGCTGGACGACGGCGACATCGCGTCGCTCTACGGCAAGTACGGGCCGGACAAGTTCCCGCTGAACGACCTCGGCTATCTGGCGCGCGTCCATCCGCTGGAGCTGTGGCTGGTCTCCTACCTGCAGAAGCGCCCCGACGCCAAGCGGCAGGAGGTGCTGGAGGCCAGCGTGCAGGAGCGCCAGGAAAGCTACCGCTGGCTGTTCAAGAAGGGGCAGTCGGCCCAGAACACCCGCATCCGCATCGGGCTGGAGGAGGAGGCGTTCCAGCGCATCACCGAGCAGTGGCGCAAGCTGGGCTACCCCTTCGAAACGCTCGTGCCGTCCTTCGCCACGGCCATCGGCAGCTCCGCCGACCGCCCGGCGGCCCTCGCCGAGCTGGTTGGCATCATCCAGAACGACGGGGTGCGCCAGCCGACCGTGCGCGTGCGCAAGCTGCATTTCGCCGCCGGCACGCCCTACGAGGCCGTCGTCGGGCTGGGCGAGCTGCGCGGCCAGCGCGTGATGAAGGCGGAGGTCGCGGCCACCCTGCGCAAGGCGCTGATGGACGTGGCGCAGAACGGCACGGCCAAGCGCGTCTGGGGCTCCTTTAAGGACTCCTCGGGCGCGGTCATCCCGATCGGCGGCAAGACCGGCACGGGCGACCACCGGCTGGATCGCTACGGCCCCGGCGGACACCTGATCGAATCGCGGGCGGTGAACCGGACGGCGACCTTCGCCTTCTACATCGGCGACCGCTTCTTCGGCACCATGACCGCCTTCGTCCATGGGCCGGAGGCCGACAACTACCGCTTCACCAGCGCCCTGCCCGCCCAGCTGCTGAAGAGCATCGCCCCGGCGCTGCAGCCCCTCATCGACCCCGGCGTGACCAAGACGGCCGACACCGGCAAGCCGCAGACCGGGCTGTGAATGACGGGGCTGTGACCGGCGCGTTGGGGCCGCCGACCCGGACAGTGAAAAGGCCCGCCCCGGAAAACCGAAGCGGGCCTTCATTGTAAGCCGAAGAGAAAACGGCCGGGCGCGCCTTACGCCAGGGCGGGCTCCTGCGCGGTGGAGACGGCGGCCGGGAGGGAGGCCAGCAGCAATTCCAGCTCCGCCGCGGCGACGTTCAGCGGCAGGCTGGGACGGCAACCGCGCAGCGTCTCCAGCGCCCGGTCGAAGGCGCTTTCATGATCGCCCTGATCCAGATCGCTCTCATCCAGCGCCGCCAGATAGGCGTGCGCAACGGCGGCGGTCTCCTCCGGTGTCAGATCGTCAACCTGCAAGGACGTGTTTGGGAGCATGATGGCGGTTCCCGTACAAACAGAAGCGGAAACCGGCAAGCTACGAGAACATGGTTAACAAGGCGTTGCCGGACCGGCGCCATGGCCCTGCGCAAAAGGGGGGGCACGCCGAGGGGCGCGCAGCCTGCAGCCACGCCCCCTCCGACCGGCCCCGAGCGGCTTCGAGCTGATCAGCTCTCGCCGTAAATCTGCTCCTGCTGGTAGGCGACGATGCCCACGCGCTGGATCAGATCGAGCTGGGTCTCGATCCAGTCGATGTGCTCTTCGGTATCGTCGAGCAGTTCGGTGAGCTGCGCGCGGGTCTCGTAGTCGCGAACCTGCTCGCACAGGGTGATGGCGTCGATCAGATCGGTGCGGGCCTTGTGTTCCACCTTCAGATCGTTGCCGAGCATTTCCGGCACATCCTCACCGATCATCAGCTTGCCCAGATCCTGAAGGTTGGGGAGACCTTCCAGGAACAGGATGCGCTCGATCATCTTGTCGGCGTGCTTCATCTCGTCGATGGATTCTTCGTAGATCTTGTGCGCAATGCGCTTCAGGCCCCAGTTCTTCAGCATACGGGCATGCAGGAAGTACTGGTTGATCGCCGTCAGCTCGTTGGTCAGGATCTTGTTCAAATGGGTGATGACCTGCGGATCGCCCTTCACGTCCTGCCTCCTGCGGTTCGTTTGTCGATTAGCGACGTTTCTGGAATGACCATGCCCCATTTGTGGAGCCTTGGCAACCGGCTGGACGGCAGTCGATCAAACAAATTCTCCGCACGGCAACAAACCAGTCGTCGCAATTGCGAGTGAATATCAAAAACGATTTCAGAGAGGCAGGGCGATGCACTTGAAATCACAGAAACTGATGAACGCCTGATGACCGTTATATTTCGCCTTCCCGCAACCACGATTCACATTTTCTTGTAATTTTTGAAGTTCCGAATGCCGCCTCTACAATACCCATGAAGAACAGCAAGGCTCACGGGAACCTGACGCGGGCCAGCCACCAGTCTGCCACCGGTTGGACCCGCGCCCTTGGGCGCGAGATCCCGAACATCGTCATCGTTGGATTTGTGGTGCGGGCGGCGGGACTCGAACCCGCATGCCGTTGGCGAAGGATTTTAAGTCCTTTGCGTCTACCGATTCCGCCACGCCCGCGCACCGTCGCGGACCGGCTCGGAGAACGGGTTGCCCCCGCCCGCCGGAGTTGCATATCATTGTATGCAGCTCACCGTTCCGCTGGATTGACTTAGACAATCAGCGGGCGTTTGGTCAAGGATTGAGCGCGTTTAAAGCGCCGGACACGCAAAAATCCCCGCAACCCTGGCGTTCAAGGGAGATGAGTTTGGAATCGATCAACTGGTTGGCTGTGGTGAGCGTGCTGATGGTCGCCGTGCTGGTCGTCCCGGCGGCCCTGCGGCGCAACCGCAACACTTGGCTGCCCTACGCGGCGATCTGGGTCGCCGCCATCGTGGTGCTGGTCTGGGCATACGACAGCTTCGGGCCGTTCTGAACGGCCCCGGATCCAGGCCGCCGTCGCCTGGCGCCGGTCAGGGCCGCGTGTCCTCGTTCAGGGTCATGATACCGATGCCCATCGCCACGCTGCCGAAGGTGAGGATGAGGCTGGCATACAGCATGATCGCGGCAATAATACCATGATCGCTGTTTCCCATCAGAGTCGCCAGATTGGCGACGTCGAGAATCAGAAGGCCCGTCGCCAAGACAACAGCCCCGGCCACGCCGGATGCCAGATGTTTCAGCAAGAACAGGATCGCCGCTTTTTCGAAGGGTTTCATGGCACGACTTTTCATGACCGTCACTTCACAACCCTCAACATAGAATTACCCACAGCGGCGACAATATGACCAAGGACGGCTTGGCGTCGTAGGGGGATCTCTAGCCTTTGGTCCCCACCGTGACGTTCGGCGTACCGCCCAAGCGCAGGACGATGCCCGCCAACTCCTCCGTGGCCGCCACCACGCGGGTCTCGTCGGTGCCGCGCAGCACGAGGCTGACGCCGAAGAAGCCGTTGCGGAAATAGGGATAGCTGCCGATCTCCAGGTCGGCGTAGCGATCCTGCAAGGCGCCGAGGTCCGCGGCGATCTGCCCCTCGGCCAGTTCGCAGGCCACCGTGCGGGCGTGCAGGTCCGGCCCGCCCTCCAGCTGCGGCAGGACGCCGTCGAGCATCGCCTGCATGATGTTGGGCACGCCGGCCATGACGAAGACGTTGCCGATGCGGAAGCCCGGCGCGGCGCTGATCGGGTTGTCGATCAACGACGCCCCCGCCGGGATGTTCGCCATGCGCAGCCGCGCCTCGTTCAGCTTCGACGGGTCGCCGTAATGGCGCTCCAGCCGGGCCACGGCCTCGGCGTTGCGCTCCAGCGGCACACCGAAGGCCTTGGCGACGCAGGCCGAGGTGATGTCGTCGTGGGTCGGCCCGATGCCGCCCGTGGTGAAGACGTAGCCGTAGCGGCCGCGCAGGGCGTCCAGAGCTGCGATGATCTCCTCCTCCACGTCCGGGACGACGCGTGCTTCGCGCAGACGGACGCCGATGCCGGCCAGCTTCTCCGCGATGTGCGGCAGGTTGGCGTCCTTGGTGCGGCCCGACAGGATCTCGTTGCCGATAACGAGGACGGCGGCGGTCGGGTTCGGCGAGGCAGGGGACGTGGACATGCGGAGTCGGTTCCGTTCTCGGTTGAGGCGGGGATGGCGGGACCGGCGGGCTTGCCGGATGGCGGGGGCGCGCTTTAACCTGGGGCCCAAGATGCGCTTCCCCACCCCCCTCCTGCAAGGCCGCCTCGTCCGCCGCTACAAGCGGTTTCTCGCCGACGTGGAGCTCGACGGCGCCCTGGTCACCGCCCATGTGCCGAACTCGGGCAGCATGATCGGGGTGGACGCCCCCGGCTCCGCCGTCTGGCTGTCACGGTCGGACAACCCCAAGCGCAAGCTCGCCCATACGCTGGAGTTGGTCGAGGCGCTGGACGATCCGGACGCCCCCTGCCTCGTCGGCGTCAACACGTCGCATCCCAACGGGCTGGTCGCCGCCGCCATCGCCGCCGGCACCATCCCGGAACTGGCCGGCTATGCCCGGCTGCGCCGCGAGGTGAAGTACGGCCGCAACTCCCGCATCGACATCTTGCTGGAGGACGAGGCCCGCCCGCCGGCCTATGTCGAGGTGAAGAACGTCCATCTGCGCCGCCCCGCGCAGGGCGACGGGCGGGCCGCCGAGTTCCCCGACTGCGTGACCGCCCGCGGGGCCAAGCATCTGGTGGAGATGGCCGAGATGGTCCGCCAGGGCGCGCGGGCGGTCATGGTCTACCTTGTGCAGCGCGCCGACTGCGCTTACTTCCGAGTCGCCGCCGACATCGACCCCGCCTACGCCGCCGGATTGCGCCTCGCGCTCGAATCGGGGGTGGAAGCCGTGTGCTGGTCCTGTAGGATCACCCCGGAGTCGATCACGCTGGAACGGCCTTTGCCGATCCTGCTTGGGCCGATCCGCACGGATTGACCGCGCTTTCTGTTCACCGCCGGGACTGCCGGCGCGTTTTCTTGGGACCTGATCTGTAGGGGACGATTCTCTTGGACCACGACGACCTCGATTCCCATCGCATCCGGATTCATGGGCCGGAGGATTTCGAGGGCATGCGCAAGGCCGGACGGCTGGCCGCGGCCACGCTCGATTTCATCACGCCCTACGTCCAGCCGGGCGTCACCACCGGCGAGCTGGACCGGCTGCTGGAACAGCACATCCGCGACCATGGCGGCGTCCCGGCCCCGCTCGGCTACCGCGGCTTTCCGAAGGCCAACTGCATCTCCGTCAACCATGTCGTCTGCCACGGCATTCCCGGCGACAAGCGGCTGCAGAACGGCGACATACTGAACATCGACGTCACCCCGATCCTCGACGGCTGGTACGGCGACAGCAGCCGCATGTATCTGTGCGGCGACGTCGGCGTGAAGGCGAAGAAACTGGTGGACGTCACCTACGACGCGCTGATGATCGGCATTGCCCAGGTGAAGCCGGGCGCCACGCTGGGCGATGTCGGCCACGCCATCCAGACCTTCGCGGAAGGCCACCGCTACTCGGTCGTCCGCGACTTCTGCGGCCACGGGCTGGGCCGCGTCTTCCACGAGCCGCCGTCGGTCCTGCATTTCGGCAACCCCGGCACCGGCGCCGTCCTGCGCGAGGGCATGATCTTCACCATCGAGCCGATGATCAACGCCGGCCGCTACGACGTGAAGATCCTCGGCGACGGCTGGACCGCGGTGACCAAGGACAAGTCGCTGTCCGCCCAGTTCGAGCATTCCATCGGCGTGACCAAGGACGGCTGCGAGATCTTCACCCTGTCCCCCGCCGGCTTCCACAAGCCCCCCTACGCCGTCCCGGCCGAGGAAGCGACCGCCGCCGTATGACATTCCCGCGGATGTGATTTTCGCGCGGAAGAGGTATAGTCCCGACGCACACACTCGTATGGTGGCGTCGGGATGGCGGGACGGAAGAGCGCGAAGCGGTCGGGGGAGGCGGAGGAGGCTCAAGGGCTTCCCGGGCTGGAGCCGCCCCCTGACGTCTCCGTGGAAGAGGCCCATCACGAGGCCCATCACAAGGGCCACCGCCAGCGTCTCTACACCCGCTTCCTCGATGGCGGGCCGGACGCGCTCCAGGATTACGAGCTGCTGGAAATGATCCTCTTCGCGGTCAACCCGCGCCGCGACGTGAAGCCGCTGGCCAAGGCGCTGATCCGCGATTTCGGCGACATCTGGAGCGTCGTCAACGCCCCGCCGCCCCGCCTGCGCGGCTACTGCGTGGGAGAGGTCTCGCTGGCCTCCGACAAGGCCGTCGCGACGCTGCGGGCGGTCGGGGCGGCAGCGCTGCGCGGAATGCGGCAGCGGGTGATGGACCGGCCCGTGCTGGCCAACTGGCAGTCGCTGCTGGACTACTGCACCGCCGCCATGGCCCACCAGCCGATGGAGCAGTTTCGCCTTCTCTTCCTCGACCGCAAGAACAAGCTGATCGCCGACGAGGTGCAGCAGACCGGCACGGTCGACCACACCCCGGTCTACCCGCGCGAGGTGGTGCGGCGCGCGCTGGAGCTGTCGGCCAGCGCCATCATCCTGGTGCACAACCACCCCTCCGGCGACCCCACCCCCAGCCGCGCCGACATCGAGATGACGAAGGAGATCCTGCGCGCCGCCCACAGCCTGGGCATCGCGGTCCACGACCACATCATCGTCGGCAAGGGCAAACATGTCAGCTTCAAAGCCCAAGGGTTGATGTAGCCGCAACCCTGTCCCGCAGTCCCATCTTGTCGCCTGGATCGGCGCCCCCATATGTGCGGCGTTCGTCACCATAGAGGTAGCACCATGGGCCTTTTCGACATGTTCAAGGGATCGGCGCCGCTGGATCTCACCCCTCGCCGGGCGTTGGTCGTCTCGCTGATCTACTGCATGGGTTCGGACGGGGAGATGGACCCGGAGGAGGTCGGCCACCTGCTGTCCGTGATGGGCCGCAGCGCCACGCGGGAGGAGCTGGACCGCTGCTTCAAATACGCGCGCAGCACCCCGCCCGACGCCTTCCTGGCCGCCGCCACGCCGAACCTGAACGAGCAGCAGCGGCTGTGCATCCTGCTGAACATGCTCGACAGCGCCATGGCCGACGGCGAGGCCGAACAGGGCGAGCGTGACCTGATCGCGCGCTTCCAGCAGGCCTTCGGTCTCGACGATGCCAAGCTCGGCCCCTACTTCCAGGCGCTGGTCGCCAAGAACGACCGCAGCGTGCTGGGGGCGTAGGACCGCCTTCGCGGCGCATCGCCCGTCAGCCGACCACCCCGATCGTTTCAGGTGCGGCGTGACGGGCGATGAAGGCCACGAAATCGTCGTAGGGCATGGGGCGGCCCAGCAGATAGCCCTGGATCTGGTCGCAGCCCAGCCGGGCGAGGCCGCCGAACTGCTCCTCCGTCTCCACCCCCTCGGCCAGGGTCTGCATGCGCAGCGAGCGCGCCATGCCGATGATCGCCTCGGCGATGGCCCCACCGTCGGAGCCGTCGGTCAGGCTGGTCACGAAGGAGCGGTCGATCTTCAGCTTGTCGACGCGGAAGCGCTTCAGGTAGCTGAGGCTGGAATAGCCGGTGCCGAAATCGTCGATGGCCAACGCCACCCCCATCTCGCGCAGCCGGGCAAAGGTGCCTGTCACCATATCGGACTCGTCCATCAGGACGCTTTCCGTCACCTCCAGCTCCAGGCAGCGGGCCGGCACCTTGTAGGCGTCCAGCCAGAAGGCCACGCGGTCGGCCAGACCGGGACGGCGAAGCTGCACCGCCGATAGATTGATGGCGATGAGAAGCGGATGGCCGCGGGCGAGCAGGTCGGCGGCGCGGCGGCAGGCCTCGCCCAGCACCCAGTCGCCGATCGGCTGGATCAGGCCGGTATCCTCGGCCACCGGAATGAACTGGCCGGGCGGGATCATCGTGCCGTCGCGGCGGCGCCAGCGCAGCAGGCCCTCCGCCCCGACGAGGCGGCGGCCGTCCACCGCGAACTGCGGCTGGAAATGCAGCTCCAGCTCGTTGTCGGCCAGGGCGTGGCGCAGGTTGCTTTCCAACCACATCCGCTCCGACGCCCGCTTGTTCAACTCTGGCGTGAAGAACTGGTGGTTGGCGCGCCCCGCCTCCTTGGCGGCGTACATCGCCATGTCCGCGCATTTCAGAAGCGCGTCGATGGTCGTCGCGTCGTCGGGGTAGAGCGCGATGCCGATGGACGGGGAGATCTGCAACTCGTGCCCGTCCACCGGGAAGGATTCGGTCATCGCCCGCAGCACCTTGCGGGCCACCGAGCAGGCCGCGTCGGGACCGTCCAGGTCGTTGACGAGGATGACGAACTCGTCGCCGCCCTGGCGGCTGACGGTGTCGCTGGCCCGCACCGTCTCCAGCAGCCGCGCCCCCACCGCGCGCAGCAGCCGGTCGCCGACGCCGTGCCCCAGGCTGTCGTTGATGGTCTTGAAGCGGTCGAGATCGACGAACAGCAGCCCCACCTTCGTGCCGTGCCGGTCGGCGGCGAGCATGGCGCGTTCCAGCCGGTCGCGCAGCAGGAAGCGGTTGGGCAGGTCGGTCAGGAAGTCGTACTGCGCCAGATGCCGGATGCGCTCCTCCTGAGCGCGCTTCTCGGTGATGTCGGAGAAGGCGGCGATGTAGTTGACGGCCTCCCCCGCCTCGTTGCGCACCATCTGGATGCTGAGCCACTCCGGATAGACCTCGCCGGACTTGCGCTTGTTCCAGATCTCGCCGGACCAGTGGCCCTCCTCCTTCAGCTTCACCCACATCTCGGCGTAGAAGGCGCCGTCCTGACGGCCCGAGGCGAGCATGGCCGGATCGCCGCCGATCACCTCCTCGCGGCTGTAGCCGGTGATGCGGCAGAAGGCGTCGTTGACCGCGACGATGCGGTTCTTCTCGTTGGTGACGACCATGCCTTCGGCGGCGTTGTCGAACACCTTGGCGGACAGCCGCAGCTCCCACTCCGCGCGCTTGCGCTCCGAGATGTCGCGGGCGATGGCGCAGTAGTAGGCGTCGCCGTCGTAGGTGACGCGGCTGGCCGTCACCTCCAGCTCCAGCGCGCGCCCGTCGCGGGTGCGGTAGAGCGTCTCGTAATGGGCCGACGCCTCGGACGCCTCGTCGCGGAAACGCTCCAGCAGGTCGGCGTGGCCACCGGCCAGCCCGGCGAGCGGGGCGCCCAGCGCGGCGCAGCCGAAGGGGTTGACGTAGGCGATGCGCAGCTCCGCATCCGCCAGCACGACAATCTCGGACACATGGTCCACGAAGAAGTTGGCGAGGTAGAGCTGCCGCGCCCGCTCGCGCAGCATGCTGTCGCTCTCCCGCATGTTGGACTGGTAGCCGCGGACGATGCGGCGGACCCAGCCGGTGACCAGCCAGGACACCCAGGCCGAGGCGCCCAGCGCCAGCGCCAGAACCGCCACGGTGGTCAGAATGCGCTTCTTCATGCCGGCGCTGATCTCGGCCCGCCGCTGCGCCAGCACGGAATCGATGTCATCGGTGTAGAAGCCGGCGACCAGCACCCACCCCCAGACGTCCGGCGCCGAGGCGTAGGACAGTTTCGGCGCCGGACGCCCGGTCACCGGATGCACCCAGTCGAAGCGCAGCTCCCCGCCACCCTGCCGGCCGGCCTCCAGCAGGCGGGTGACCAGATCCCGCTCGGTCTCCCAGGGCAGGTCGCGGGCGTTCTTGCCCTCCGCCGCCGGGGAGGTCGGGGAGAGCAGCACCTCGCCATCCTCGCTCAGCACCGCGATGAAGCCCGAATCCCCGAAGCGCCGGGCGCGCAGCCGCTCCAGCGTCTCGCGCTGAAGCTTCTCCTCCACCGCTCCGACATAGTCGCCGGTGCCGATCAGCCAGTTGAACGGCTCGAACCGGCGGACGTAGGCGAACTTGTCGGACATGCTGTGCGGGTTGCCCGGCGCGTACCAGCGGTAGCGGGTGAAGCCCTGCATCTCCGGATCGTCCACGGCACGGATCAGGTTGCGCATGATCGGGCGCCCCTGGTCGTCGCGGTTGTCGATCAGCGAGCTGCCCTCCCGCTGCGGGTCGGTGGGCAGCAGCACGCAGGTGCCCTGCATGTCGTCGATGAAGTAGTAGCCGCGCCCGCCGAAGAAGCGCAGCGGCCGCAGCGTCTCCTTGATCGACTGCCGGATCGACTCCTCGGGCAGATACTCCTTCTCGCGCTCGTAGATGGTCCAGGCGATGCCGTAGGCTTCGTCCACCTTGGCGCGCAGTTCGGCGCGCAGCAGCGGTTCGGTGCGCGACCGCATGTAGGCGAGGTAGGACCGCGCGTTCTCCAGCTCCTCCTGCAGGGTCTGGCGCTGCACTTCCAGGTAGCGGGCTTCGGTCTGCTTCAGGTCGGCTTCGAAATCCAGCCGGTGCTGCCAGATGAAGTAGGCGCCCAAGCCCACCACCACCGCCGCGACCAGAAACAGGGACGCCAGGAACTGCAGACGGTAAAGGCGCCTTTCGTCCGAAGTCCGGGACGGCTCGCGCATCAACTCGGCGATCGGATCGGACAACGAAAGCCCTCCTGGAACCACGCCCGGCGTTGCCCGTCCACGGCGCATATGACACATCATTAGTGCGCGTGGCCGGGACTCGGCAAGTTCAAGGTGAAGAAACCGGCGCGACCAATTGCCAGTCTTTGCGATTTTTCCGGGAAGACAAGCCTGCCCTCGAAAACCTTATGACGCGCACCCCGCGTCCACCGGGGCTGTGAAGGGGCTTTGCAGCGCCGTCCGGCGCGGTTATGGTCCCGCGCGCGGGCAATAGGGGGCGGTTTCCGCCATTGCAATGGCCCAATGCACCCCCCGCCCGCCGCCGAAGCGTTCAGGTCCGCCACCCCCGGAGAGTCCGATGACTGTCTCTTATACACATCTCCGAGCCCACGAGACTATAAC
>NZ_JAUQTX010000001.1:0-95615 GCF_059803775.1 Azospirillum sp. UFLA03-27
GTTATAGTCTCGTGGGCTCGGAGATGTGTATAAGAGACAGGGAGTGCGATCGGGACGCGCAAGGGAATCCGGAAAAAGAAGGCGGGCCGAGCGTCCATTATGGCGCCCTGCCCGCTGCATAGCCACGGACAAATCCTTGTCCCGGCACCCCCCGCCTCCCTCAGGAGCGCGGCAGGCTGTCGCTCGGGGTGGCGTGCAGCGCCCAGGCGGCCAGTTCGGACCGCAGGGCGGCGATCTTGCTGCTTTCCGCCGGGTTGGTTTCCTTGCGCCAAGCGTCACTGATGATTTCCAGAAGACGGGCGCGACCGGCGTTGTCGCGCGACAGTTCCTGGATGCGCAGCACCGCGGCACCGGGCGACAATTGCTCCTGCCGGGCGACCAGGGTCACCTGATCGGCCAGGAAGGCGGTGATCGAAAAGTGTGTTGGATCGGTCTGCAAACGCATAGGCGGGCCTCCTCCCGGGGATAACCCATCGGCTCCCCGGCTCAAATATCGGGGGCGCGTTGGGAAAAGGCTACACCTCGGACGTCGTAGGACGGGGCTGAAATCGGGCGCGTCATGTCGTCGCATGTGCACGAACGAATTATGACGCGCCCGATTCCTTTATGGCGAAAGATCAGCCGTGCACGAACCGCTTCTCGAAACGGGCCAGATCCGCCGGGTCGATGGCCACCTGGATGTGGGCCTGGACCTCATCGTCCCGCCGCTCCAGCACCTCACCTTTTTCATAGAGCCACGCGAGCGCCGCCCCGTCCCCCAACGCGACGGACAGGTCCACCACATGGCGGTGGGCATTCATCCGCTGGTCGAGCAGCCGGTCGAGATCGGCGATCCCCGCCCCCGACAGGGCGGACACCGCGACGGCGCGCGGGTTGCGGGCCGTCTGGGCCAGGATCGCCTCGCGGGACTCCTCGTCCAGCGCATCGATCTTGTTCAGCACTTCGATCACGCGGTCGTCGGCGTCCGGGTCGATGCCCATATCGCTCATGACCTCGTGCACGTCGGCCTTCTGGGCCTCGCTGTCCTGGTGGGACACGTCGCGGACATGCAGGATGATGTCGGCGGCGTCGACCTCCTCCAGCGTGGCGCGGAAGGCGGCGACGAGGCCGTGCGGCAGGTCGGAGATGAATCCCACGGTGTCCGACAGGATCACCTTGCGCCCGGACGGCAGGGTCACCTGACGCATCGTCGGGTCCAGCGTGGCGAACAGCAGGTCCTTGGCGAAGACGTCGGCGTTGGCCAGCCGGTTGAACAGCGTCGACTTGCCGGCGTTGGTGTAGCCGACCAGAGCCACCACGGGGTACGGCACCTTGGCGCGGGCCTTGCGGTGCAGACCGCGGGTGCGGCGGACCTCCTCCAACTCCTTCTTGATCTTGACGATTCGGTCGCCGATCAACCGGCGGTCCATCTCAAGCTGGGATTCACCGGGGCCGCCGAGGAAGCCGAAGCCGCCGCGCTGGCGTTCCAGGTGGGTCCAGGAGCGGACGAGGCGCGACTTCTGGTAGGTCAGGGCCGCCAGTTCGACCTGGAGCATGCCTTCGCGCGTGCGGGCGCGGGCGCCGAAGATCTCCAGGATCAGGCCGGTGCGGTCGATGACCTTGACCTTGAGGGCCTTCTCCAGATTGCGCTGCTGCACCGGCGACAGCGCGTGGTCGAGGATGACGAGGGATGCCTCCGTCTCCTCCACGATCTGGGCAAAATGCTCCACCGTCCCCGACCCGAGAAGGATCGAAGGCTGCGGGCGGTTCACCCGCGCGCATTCGGCGTGCACGACCTCCAGATCGATGGCGCGGGCAAGGCCCACCGCCTCGTCCAGGCAGGATTCGGGATGGCGCAGGACCCCGTCCGCCTCATTGCGGAGGACGGGGTGGACCACGATGGCGCGGCCGGAGGCATCAGGCGTCCGGCCATTGCCATTGGTCGAAAAATCAGACGTTTTCACCTTCCTTGGGCGGCTCGAAGAGTTGGATCGGATGCGCGGGCATCACGGTGGAGATGGCGTGCTTGTAGACGAGCTGCGAATGCGCATCGCGCCGCAGCAGAACCGAGAAGTTGTCGAACCAGGTGATGATTCCCTGAAGTTTAACACCGTTCACAAGGAACACGGTTACGGGAGTCTTGTTCTTGCGGACGTGGTTGAGGAACACGTCCTGCACATTTTGGCTTTTTTCAGACATTTTATGTCGCCCCCTTCTTCAGTGTTTTTTGGGGCCCCTTGTTAGAAGCCCGCCCCCTGCAGCGATAAGGTATGGCTGGTCGCAACCGTCTCGACTACTGGTCATCCGATATGGTGTCACCACCGTTGCCCACCAAGCCGCACAATGCATGGCAGGTGTCGTACCGGTGGGCCGGAGGGAAGCGGGTGAAGCCGCTGCCCTCGCCTGCCCCTATTAGCACCGGGACCATTCCCGCGCCATGGGCACATTCCATGTCGATGTCGGCGTCCCCTACGAACCAGACGTCCGGACCCGGCGGAATGTTCGCCGGTTCCAGCGCCATCATCACCGGTGCGCCGTGCGGCTTGTCGAATTCGGCGTCCTGGGCGCCGACCAGACGGCCGAAATAGCCGGTCCAGCCCAGCGCGTCGGCTTCCGCCCGCAGGAAGCGGCCGGTCTTGTTCGAGACCACCGCCTGATAGATTCCGCGCTCGGCGAAGCCGCGCAGCAGGGATTCCGCACCCGGCAGGGGCCGGAGATGCTCCAGGTGATGCGCCTCGAAATAGGCGTAGAAAAGGTCGCGCGCGTCGGTCCAGCGCTCCCCGAAGATGCGGGGGAAGCTGTCGCGCAACGACTGCTTGATGCGCTCCCGCGCCTCATCCTCGGTCCAGGCCGGATGGCCGAAGGTGACCAGCGCGTGGTTCAGCGCGGCGCGCACCGTGCCCCAATTGTCGACCAGCGTGTTGTCCCAGTCGTAGAGGACGGCGCGCGGCAGCACAGGCAGGCGGTCGATGACGGCGGCGGCGTCACTCATGACGGCACCCCGGCGGCCACATAATCGAGATAAGCCTGACGCAGCGTGCGCGTGACCGGCCCCGGCCGGCCCTCGCCCACCGGCTTCCCGTCGATGCGGGTCACCGGAAGCGCGAAGGTGCCGGCGGAGGACACGAAGGCTTCGCGGGCGGCGAGCGCCTCCTCCACCGTGAAGCTGCGCTCCTCCACCGGAATGCCGCGCTCGCCGGCCAGCCGCAGAAGCGACAGGCGGGTGATGCCGTTGAGGATCTTCTGCGACGGGGCGCGGGTCACCAGCACGCCGTCCTGCGTGACGATCCAGGCGTTGGAAGAGGACCCCTCCGTCACCGTGCCGTCCGGGTCGATCAGCCACGCCTCGTAGGCGCCCGATTGGGCGGCCTGCTGCTTGGCCAGCACCGGCGCGAGGAGGCCGACCGTCTTGATGTCCCGCCGGCCCCAGCGGATGTCGGGCACCGTGACAACGGACACGCCCTTCTCGAGCTGCTCCGGCTTGGCGAAGGCGGTGACCCGCTTGACGGTCATCACCAGCGTCGCGGGGATGTCCACCGGGAACTTGAAGTCGCGCGGGGCGACACCGCGGGTGACCTGAATGTAGAGCGAACCGTTGCGGACACCGTTCCGCCGCACCAGCTCGCGGGCGATCATCGTCACGACGCGCGGCGCCGCCGGCCAGTCCATGCGCAGTTCCGACAGGCTGCGGCCCAGACGCTCCATATGGCCGTCCAGGTCCGCGAAGCGCCCATCGAGGAGGGTCACCACCTCATAGACGCCGTCGGCGAACTGGAAACCGCGATCTTCCACATGAACCGCCGCCTGCCGGTGCGGCAGGTAACGGCCGTTGACGTATGCCCATCGAGCCATGGAGGTTCTTTTTGTTGGTGCCAAAAACGATACGGGAGACGATCAGAAGAATTCAAGCCGGACGGCGAACATCTTCTCCACCTTTTTCACCTGACCCGCGGTGGCGAGGATGATGACGCGGTCCTTCGGGCGGATCACCGTGGCCGGGCGCGGGATGATGACCTCGTCGCCGCGCACGATCGCTCCGACGATGACCCCGGAGGGCAGCTTCACCTCCCGCAGCGGCGTGTTCACCACCGCTGAGGTTTCCAGCGCCTCCGCCTCGATGACCTCGGCAAAGCCGTCGCGCAGGCTGTGCACCGCGCGGATGCGGCCGCGACGGACGTGCTGGAGGATGTTCGACACGGTGATGGCGCGCGGGCTGACCACCGCGTCGATCCCCAGCGGCGACACCAGCGAGGTGTAGGACGCCTTGTTGATCAGCGTGATGGCGCGCTTCGCCCCATGCCGCTTGGCGAGCAGCGAGGAGAGGATGTTGCCCTCGTCGTCGTTGGTCACGGCGACCACCGTCTCGGTGGCGCGGACGTTGGCCTCCTCCAGGATTTCCGGGTCCAACCCGTCGCCGTGCAGCACCATGGTGCGCGACAGGCGCTGCGCCACGAACTGGGCGCGGCTGCGGTTCATCTCGATGATGCGGGCGGTGACGTGGGGGTACTTGGCCTCCAACTCCTCCGCCAGGCACAGCCCGATGTTGCCGCCACCCAGGATGATGATGCGGCGGGCCTCCACCTCTTCATGACCGAAGGCGGCCATGGCGCGGTTCAGGTGGCGGTTGTCGCAGGCGAAATAGACCTCGTCGCCGGGCAGCATCTGGTCGTCGCCGCCGGGGATGAAGGACCGGTCGTTGCGGATGATCGCCACCACCTCCAGCCCAAGGTCGGGGAACAGGCCGGTCAACTGGCGCAGCGGCGTGTGCAGCACCGGGCAGGTTTCCGTGCACAGCACGCCGACGACGCGGACCTTGCCGTCCGCCAGCGGGATCATGTCGAAGGCGCCCGGCACCTGGAGCCGGCGGGCGATGGCGCGCGCCACCGCGATCTCCGGGGAGATGATGACGTCGATCGGCATGTGGTCGCGGCTGAACAGGTCCGCCCAGATCGGCTTCAGATAGCTCTGGTTGCGGACGCGGGCGATCTTGGTCGGCACCTTGAACAGGGCGTGCGCGACCTCGCAGGCGACCATGTTGATCTCATCGATCTGGGTGACCGCGATGATCATGTCAGTCTCGCCCGCCCCCGCCGCCTCAAGAACGTCGGGGTGTGAAGCGTGGCCGACCATGGCCTGCACGTCGAGCGTATCGCTGATTCGCTGGATGAGTTCCGGCGAATGGTCGATCACCGTGACGTTGTTGCCCTCGGACGCCAGATAGCGCGCGATGTTCGAGCCGACCTGCCCGGCTCCGCAAACGATGACCTTCACGGCCTTTGCACCCTTCCCCGCCCATTTTCCAGGCACTTAGGACAGGGACCTTATCATTTTGCGGCAGAGCGCACCAACTCTATGTTTGCGAAGGGAAATACGGGCCAACATGCGAGCGTGGACAGGAAGAGGGGTGACGGATGCGCCCTGCCCCATCACCCCTCCCCCGGCAATCATCGCGAAACGGAGACCCGTTTTCCCGGCTTTGGCGTCAGCTGTTGTCGATCGTGTAATAGAACTGCGTGACGACTCCTTCCGGAGCACCGTCCTTGCGGGTGTCGAAGTTGAAGTCCTGCGACCGGCCATCGATGTTGACCGATCCCTGGAAATGGGCCGGCCCGTTGAAATTCACACCGATCAGCAGAATCAGAGGACGCACACCAACGACACAAGTCGGCAAGCACCGCCCTCAGACAAAATAAAAGCAGGTTCCCAAGCCGCCCGCGTTCGGGACATGCTCGGAATACCTGCTTTAGGAGAAAGGGCGGTTCCTTGTGCTTGACGATGCTGGGCAAGCCTACTCGACGAACAGCTTGCCCTTCTCGCTGCCGTGCACGCCGAGCGATTTCAGCTTCCGGTGCAAGGCGGAACGCTCCATCCCCACGAAAGAGGCGGTGCGGGAGATGTTGCCGCCGAAGCGCGTCACCTGGGCCAACAGATACTCGCGCTCGAACACCTCGCGCGCCTCGCGGAGCGGCAGGCCCATGATCTCGCCACCCTTGTCCCATTTCAGGACGGTGGGGGTGATGGCACCGATTTCCGGCGGCAGCTGGTCGGCGCGGATCGGCTCCTTGGGATCGCCCTGCGCCATGATGAGCAGCCAATCCACCACGTTGCGCAACTGCCGCACGTTGCCCGGCCAGTCGTAGGCCTGCAGCGCGGCCATGGCGTCCTCGCCGAAGTCGCGGGCCGGCAGGCCGGCGGCCTCCGCCGAGCGCTGCATGAAGTGGCGGGCCAGCAGCGGGATGTCCTCGCGCCGCTCGGCAAGCGAGGGCACGCGGATCGGCACGACGGCAAGACGATAGAACAGGTCCTGGCGGAAGCGGCCCTGGTCGATTTCCGCCTGGAGGTCGCGGTTGGAGGTCGCAATGACGCGCACGTCCACCTCAACCCGCTGGCCGCCACCGACCCGCTCGAACACCTGCTCCTGCAGGGCGCGGACGATCTTGCCCTGGGTTTCCAGCGGCATGTCGGCCACCTCGTCGAGCAGCAGCGTGCCGCCGTGCGCCTGTTCGAAGGTGCCGATCTTGCGCCCGCCACCGTCCACACCGGCTTCCGTGCCGAACAGCTCCATCTCCAGCCGGTCGGGACGCATGGTGGCGCAGTTCAACCCGACGAAGGGGCCGCCGGCCCGGCGCGACCGCGCGTGGATCAATCGGGCCACCACCTCCTTGCCGGAGCCGGCGGGGCCGGTGACGAGAACGCGGCTGCCGGTGGGCGACACCTTCTCGATGCTCTGGCGGACGTGGTTGACGGCGGTGGACCGGCCGATCAGTTCCACCTCGCCGCCGGCGCGCAGCTTCAGCTCCTCGTTCTCGCGCTTCAGCCGGGCCGCTTCGATGGCGCGGTCCACCATCAGCAGCAGCCGGTCGGCCTTGAAGGGCTTCTCGATGAAGTCGTAGGCGCCGATCTTGATCGCCGAGACGGCGGTCTCGATGTTGCCATGGCCGGAGATCATGATGACCGGCAGGTTCCGGTGGTCGCGCATCAGCTGTTCGAGGATTTGAAGCCCGTCCAGCCGGCTGCCCTGGAGCCAGATGTCCAACACCACGAGGCTCGGCCGGCGGGCGGAGACCTGGGCGAACGCCTGATCGGCGTCGGCGGCTTCACGCGTCTTCATGCCTTCGTCGTTCAGGATGCCGGCGATCAGCATCCGGATGTCCGCTTCGTCGTCGACGATCAGAATGTCATGCGCCATGGGCTGCGTGCCTCTTCTCTTCACCGGTCTCCGCCGGCGTGCCAACGCCGCCGGGGGCATCGCCCGCGGCCGTGCCGGAGCTGTTGGACGTGTTGGGGATGACCAGCCCGACGCGCGCCCCGCCGCCTTCGCGGTCCTCCAGGGTCAGCACGCCGCCGTGGTCCTCCATGATCTTCTTGACGATTGCCAGCCCCAGTCCCGTGCCTTTCGCGCGCGTCGTCACGTAGGGCTCGGTCAGCCGGTCGCGTTCCTCGGTCGGCAGGCCCTTGCCGTTGTCCTCGATGATCATGGCGATGCGCTCGGCATCGGCCTCGACCCGGATGGCGACATGGCCGGGCGGCAGCTCCGCGCCTTCGGCCGGCGGTGGGCGCCCTTCGATGGCGTCCGCGGCGTTCTGCAGCAGGTTGGTCAGCGCCTGGCTGATCTGGCGGCTGTCGCAGGGCACGGTGAGCGGCCCCTGGGGAAGCGCCATGTCGAACTTGATCTTGCCGGCGTGCGCGCTGGATTGCAGGAAAACCGCCTGCCGGACGAGGTCGTTGAGGTTGCAGGGCTTCATCACCGGCTGCGGCATGCGTGCGAAGGCTGAGAATTCGTCCACCATCCGCCGGATGTCGTCCACCTGACGGACGATGGTGTCCGTGCACATGGTGAAGACCTCGGTGTCGGTGGTGATCTCCTTCAGGTACTTGCGGCGCAGCCGCTCGGCGGAGAGTTGGATCGGCGTCAGCGGATTCTTGATCTCGTGGGCGATGCGGCGGGCGACGTCGGCCCAGGCCGCCTTGCGCTGGGCGGAGACCAGTTCGGTGATGTCGTCGAACGTCACCACATAGCCGCGGATCTCCCCGCTGCCCCGCCCTTCGGTGGAGATGCGGACGAGCAGCGTCAGCGGCGTCGTGCCGGGACGGCGGATCTGGATCTGGTCCTGCACCACCCGGCCGGGGCGGCCCGGCGCATGGTCCAGAAGCTCGCCCATCTCCGGCGACAGCTCGGCCAGCTTCATCCCGATCAGGCTTTCCGCGTCCTCGACGCCGAGAAGGCGCGCAGCCGAGAAGTTGGGAAGGGTGATGCGACCCTCCGCATCCAACCCGATCACGCCCGCCGACACGCCGCCCAGCACGGTCTCGGTGAAGCGGCGGCGCTCGTCGATCAGGCGGTTGGCGGAGAGAAGTTCGTGCCGCTGGCTTTCGATCTCCGTCGTCATGCGGTTGAAGGCGCGCGACAGCAGGCCAAGCTCGTCCTCGGCGGGCGGCTCGGTCACCCGGACGGTCAGGTCGCCGGCGCGCACCCGCTCCGCGGCACCGATCAGGGCGCTGATCGGCCGCGCCAGCCGCGTCGCGAAGATCAGCCCCGCCCAGACCGCCGCCAGCAGAAGCAGCATGGCCACGACCAGGAAGATCAAGGTGAAGGTGATCTGCAGGCTGCCACGCTGGCTTTCCAGCGCCCCGAACTCCCGCACTGCCCCTTCCGCCGAGGCCATGTGCGAGAGCACGCGCGGTTCAACCATGCGGCCGACATAGAGATAAGTGTCGGCGAAACGGTCCAGCCGGACCAGCGCACGCACACGGTCGTCGTTCTCGCTGACGATCATCGCCACCTCGCCGCGTCGGGCGGTGGCAAGCTTGTCGTCGGGGATCGGGTCGAACTCCAGCGCGAAGGTGTAGCCGGAGCGCGCGACAATGGCGCCGGTCGTGCCGTTGAAGACGATGGCCTCCGACAGGGCGCGCAGCATCGCCTGGGTGGCGACCACCTGCTCGAACCGCTCGGGATCGCTGGCGAGGCGCGCCGCCTCCTGGTTCAGGTCGTTCGCCATGGCGAGCGCATCGGCGCGGATGTTCTGCTGGTGCTCGTGGAGATAGGCGCTGGCGACCGCCAGCGATTCGTTCACCGCCGTGCGCACCCGCTCGCTGAACCAGGACTGCACGCCGACATAGAAGAAGACCGTGGAGAAGATGGCCATGATGATGGCTGGCGCGACGGCGAGAAGGCTGAACACCGCGACCAGACGCACATGCATCTGCGACCCGGCGAGGCCGCGCCGCCGCCCGATCCACAGATAGACAATGCGCCGTGCGATCAGCACGCCGAGCAGCAGCAGAAGCGCCAGATCGAGGGTCAGCAGCCACGTGACGGTCCGCGGGTTGGTTTCCCCGAAGGGCGCGCTCTCCGTCAGCGCCGTATAGGTCGCGAAGCCCGCCACCAGGGCCGCCAGGGACAGCGCGAAGGCAAGCCGCTTCGCCAACCCGACCCGGATTGCCCAGCGAAGGAACTGCTGCCAAAGCGGCGTGGCGGTTTCAGGGGGTGTGGACGACATGAATTCCGGCAACCAGTCTGTTGCCAGAATGATACACGAGCTGTTGCCATCCTGCCAAGCGGCAACCCCTCTGCCTTTCGCACAGTCCCTAAGGAGCATTGCGAACGGCAGAGGTGCCGGAAGTCTGTCGCAAAAACACCACGCTGTGGGATTGCGGCGACGCCCGGCCAATCCGCCGGGCGCCGGATCACTTCAACCCGCGCACCACCTGGATGTCGAGATCGCGGATCTTCTTGCGCAGCGTGTTGCGATTGAGTCCGAGCAGTTGCGCCGCCTTGATCTGGTTGCCCCGCGTCGCCGAGAGGCTGAGCGAGATCAGGGGACGTTCGACCTCGCGCAGCACCCGGTCATAGAGGCCGTTTGACGGCATCCCGTCCTTGTGTGCGGCGAAATAATCCTTGAGGTGGCGCTCCACGGCGGCGGACAGGCCCTCGCCTTGCGGTTCCTCCACCGGCTGGGCGGCGGGCGTGGTGTCGGCAAGCTCCGCCTCCACCACGTCGAGCCCAATGACCTCCTGCGAATAGAGCGCGGCGAGGCGGCGGACGAGGTTCTCCAGCTCGCGGACGTTGCCGGGCCAGCGGTAGCGCTTCAACCGGTCCATGGCGGGCTGGTCGATGCTCTTCACCGGCAGCCCTTGGGCCGAGCATTGGTTCAGGAAGTGGCGAACCAGGAGCGGCACGTCCTCCGTACGCTCGCGCAGCGGCGGCAGACGGATGGGAACGACGCACAGACGATAGAACAGATCCTCGCGGAACAGGCCCTGGCGGATCAGGGTGCGCAGGTCACGGTGGGTCGCGGCGACGATGCGTACGTCCGTCTTGATTGGTGTACGTCCGCCGACGGTGGTGTACTCGCCTTCCTGCAGCACGCGCAGCAGGCGGGTCTGCGCCTCCAGCGGCATGTCGCCGATCTCATCGAGAAACAGGGTGCCGCCCTGCGCCTGCTCGAAGCGGCCGGTCGACCGGTTGGTGGCTCCGGTAAAGGCGCCCTTCTCGTGACCGAACAGCTCGGACTCGATCAGTTCGCGCGGGATGGCCGCCATGTTGATGGCGACGAAGGGGCCGTTGCGCCGCTTGCCGTAATCGTGCAGCGCGCGGGCCACCAGTTCCTTGCCGGTGCCCGACTCGCCGGTGATGGTCACCGTCAGGTCGGTGCCCATCAAACGGGCAAGGACGCGGTAGATCTCCTGCATGGCCGGCGAGCGGCCGATCAGGGGAAGCTGCTCGTCCGCCTCGCCGGCGTCGGCGGGCAGCGCCGCCGGCGGCGTGTTGGAGTTCAGCGCCCGCTCGACAACCGAGACCAGCTCCTTCAGGTCGAAGGGCTTGGGCAGGTACTCGAAGGCGCCGCGCTCCGCCGCCTTCACGGCGGTGATAAGCGTGTTCTGCGCGCTCATCACGATGATGCGCAGGTCGGGCCGGATCTTCTTGATCCGTGGGATCAGGTCCAGCCCGTTCTCGTCGGGCATCACCACGTCAGTGATGATGAGGTCGCCCTGCCCGTCCGCCACCCAGCGCCAGAGCGTGGAGGCGTTGCCGGTGGTGCGCACCTCGTGCCCGAGACGGGCGAGGGCCTGGGTCAGAACGGTGCGGATGGCGCGGTCGTCGTCCGCAACCAGGATCGTGGCTGCACTCATCCGATGGCCCCTCGGATGCCTCTGGCCGGTGCAGGATCGCCGCTCATCTGCGCTTCATCGAACATGGGTAGCGAGACCTTGAAGACGGTGCGGCGCGGCTGGCTGTCAAATTCGATGACGCCGCCGTGGTCGCCGACGATTTTGGCTACCAATGCAAGCCCCAGGCCAGTCCCATTGACCTTGGTCGTAATGAACGCATCGAAGAGGTTGGAGCGCAGATCGTCGGGTATGCCGTCCCCATTATCCTGAACGGACACCAGCAACGGCAGGTGCAGGCGGGTGTCGCCGCCGGGCAGGGCCATGCGGACGCCGTGCTGATAAGATGTGCTGAGTATGATCTCGCCGCCCGATTCCGGTGCAGCTTCTGCTGCATTTTTAATCAGGTTGAGGAAAATCTGGATGAGCTGGTCGCGGTTGCCATAAACTGGCGGCAGGGATGGGTCGTAGCGCTCGATGAAACGGATGTTCCGCGCGAAGCCGCTCTGGGCCACCTTGCGGACATGCTCCAGAACGGTGTGGATGTTCACCGCATCGCGTTCCAGCGGGCGCTGGTCCGAGAAGACCTCCATCCGGTTGACCAGGGCGACGATGCGGTCGGCCTCGTCGCAGATCAGCCGGGTGAGCACCCGGTCGGACTCGCTGCAGTTCTCTTCCAAGAGCTGCGCCGCCCCGCGGATGCCCGACAGCGGATTCTTGACCTCATGCCCGAGCATCGACGCCATGGCGGTGACCGAGCGGGCGGCGTTGCGGTGGGTCAGGGAATTGTCGATCTTGCGGGCCAGCGTGCGTTCGTTGACCGTCAGCAGCACATGGTCGGCGGGCTCGCCCAGCGCGGTGACCCGCACAGTGACATGGTGCGGACCGATGCGCGGCGTGTCGATGACGACGCCCTCCTGCGAGGCGCGGTGGCGGCCCTGCTGGACCTGCTCGATCAATTGGCTGACCGGGCTGTTGGGCGGCAGCAGCTCCGCCAGGGGCATGCCTTCCATCATGGCGGCGGACAGGCCGAAGAACTCCTGCGCCTCCAGATTGACGTAGCGGATGTCGCCGGAACCGTCGACGACGAGAACCGGGTCGGGGAGCGCGTTCAGCATGATGGACGGATCGATGCAGGAGCGGACGGGTCGGTAGGAACCGGAGGGCGCACGGGGCCGCGCCGGGCGGCGGGGCAATGGAGCAGCGGCAGATGCACGGGCCATCAGGCAGCCATCCTTTCGATCGCCGGGGCGTAGAAGTCGCGGATGAAGCCTCGCACTCGTTCGGGATCGGACATGCGGTTGACCTCCGAGCGGAATTCGGCGGAGTCGCGCAGGCCCGTTGAGTACCAGGAGATGTGCTTGCGGGCGACGCGCAGCCCGCCTTCAACGCCGTAATGGGTCAGCATGGCGTCGTAATGCTCCAGCAGTGCGTCGAGCTGCTCGTGGAGCGGCGGGTCGGGCAACCGCTCGCCGGTGCGGATGTAATGCATCACCTGGGCGGGGAACCAGGGGCGCCCGTAGGCGCCGCGCCCGATCATCACCCCGTCGGCGCCGGACTCGGCGAGCGAGCGGTCCACGGCGTCGAAGGAGGTGATGTCGCCGTTGACCACAACCGGAATCGACACCGCCTCCTTCACGGAGCGGATGAAGGACCAGTCGGCGGTGCCGTTGTAGAACTGCTCGCGGGTGCGACCGTGAACGGTGACCAGCTTGATCCCGCACTCCTCCGCGATGCGGGCGAGACGAGGCGCGTTCAGGCTGTTGTCGTCCCAGCCCTTGCGCATCTTCAGCGTCACCGGGATCGAGACCGCCTTCGCCGTGGCCTCCAGGATGCGGGCGGCGAGCGCCTCGTCGCGCATCAGGGAGGAGCCAGCGTGGCCGTTGACCACCTTCTTCACCGGGCAGCCGAAGTTGATGTCGATGATGGCCGCCCCGCGGTCTTCGTTCAGCTTCGCCGCCTCGGCCATCACGTCGGGCTCGCAGCCGGCGAGTTGGACCGCCATGGGGAACTGCTCCGGCTCGCACTCGACCATGCGCAGCGTTTGGCGGTTCTCACGGATCATCGCCTGGCTTGCGACCATCTCTGAAACGACCAGTCCGCAGCCCGACTGCTTCACCAGCCGCCGGAACGGCAGGTCGGTGACGCCGGACATAGGAGCGAGGATCACCGGACCCTCAAGCGAGATGGTGCCGATTTGAATGGCCATGTTCACCTGCCCACATCATGGGCACATTAGCGATATGATGAGAATTTGTGCACGGTAGCACAGCGTTTCGGCATGTTGCAAGTGCACATCCCACGAACGCCGCGCTGGCTGTCATGCGTGGGGGTTAGCCGAGCAGGACGTCGGTGACGAACTTGACGCCCGGATAGGCGAGAGTCAGCAGCAGATAGGCGATCAGCACGAGACGCGCGGCCATCCGCCCGCGCACGCCGGTGCGGGCGTGGGCGAGCAGCAACCCACCGATGACGACGAAGCTGGCGACGGACAGAAGCGTCTTGTGGTCGGCGCGCAGCAGCGCGCCGGTTTCGTAATAGAGCACCGCCATTCCCGTGGCGAGACCGGCCCCCAGAACCGCCTCCGAGGCGCCGAGGAGGTGGAGTTGCATCCGCTCGCTTTCCGTCACCGGGGGCAGGAACCGGGTCAGCGGCGTCGGGCGTTTCGACTTCAGCGCCCGCTCCTGAAGGAAGGCGGCGAGCGACGCCACGGCGGCCATGGTCAGCAGCGCGTAGGTGATGACCGATACGGCGATGTGCAGGTCGATCCAGATGCCCGGCGCCCCGCCGCGCAGCACCGGCGCCGGCGCCTGCTGGGCCAGCGTCGCGAAGGCGCCGACGGTCAGCAGATAGGGCAGCAATAGCGGCGAGAGCCGCCACGCCGACCGGGTCAGCGCGCTCATCGCCATGAACAGCAGCATGCAGGCGGCGATGGTGATCCACAGCGCGGTGGACAGGCCGGTGTGCCAGCGTCCCGCCACCTGGGTCAGCGCCCAGGCCGCCGGTCCGGCGAAACCCAGCGCCAGGGCGCCCCAGAAATAGGCGGAGCGGCCATCCGCCCCCTGCCCCGCGATCCGGTGATACGGGTAGATGGACGCCGGCAGCAGAGCCATCAGCGCGGTCAGGCTGTAGACGATGTTCTGCGACATGCGGCGGACCCGTGCCCTTCCCTCTGCGGAAACCCAAAGTCGCTGCTGGACCCAAAGTGGCTGTTGGACAAGTCTCTGAAGCTCTTGGCGGAACGCCGGTGAGCGGCTAGGCTCCGCTGCGTCCGGCCGCCATGACGTAAGCGTCACGCGGACGGCCCGTCAAGCGCGGATACCATAGCCCAAACGGCAGGGAAACGCCCCATGTCTTCCATTAACGCGTCTTCCTGCGTCGCGCTGATCGTCGCCGCCGGGACTGGACAGCGGTTCGGCGCCGAGCGGCCCAAGCAATATCTCGATCTGGCCGGCCAGCCGGTTCTGCGCCGCACAGTCGAGGCCTTCCGGCGCCACCCCAAGGTGAGCGCGGTGCGCGTCGTCATCAATCCCGCCTTTCGCGATCTCTACGATGCGGCCGTCGCGGGGCTGGACCTACCCGAACCGGTGGCCGGCGGGGCATCCCGCCAGGATTCGGTGCGCAACGGGCTGGAGGCGTTGGCCGACTCGGCGCCGGGCCTCGTGCTGATCCACGACGCGGCCCGCCCGCTGATCGACGCCGGTACCATCGACGCGGTGATCGCGGCGCTCGACACCCACCCCGCGGCGCTGGCCGCCGTTCCGGTCGCCGACACGCTGAAGCGCGGCAATGGCGGTCCGGACGGGGAGCTTGCGGCCGGCACGGTGGACCGCAGCGGCCTGTGGCGCGCCCAGACCCCGCAGGGCTTCCGCTTTCCCGAGATCCTGGCCGCGCATCGCGACGCCGCCGGGCTGGAGTTGACCGACGATGCGGCGGTCGCCGAACGCGCCGGGCTACTGGTCGCGCTGGTGCCCGCCAGGGAGGAGAATTTCAAGGTGACGACCCCCGACGACCTGACCCGCGCCACCCGCGCGCTCGACTCCGCCCTGTCCGACATTCGCACCGGATCGGGCTTCGACGTGCACCGCTTCGCCGAGGGCGATCACGTCACGCTTTGCGGCGTGCGGGTTCCGCACACGCACCGGCTGGACGGCCATTCCGACGCCGACGTCGGGCTGCATGCGCTGACCGACGCCATCCTGGGCGCGCTGTGCGCCGGGGACATCGGCAGCCATTTCCCGCCCAGCGACCCGCAATGGCGCGGTGCCGACAGCGCGCTGTTCCTGAAACACGCGGCGGAGTTGGTGACGGCGCGCGGCGGGCGGATCGCCCATGTCGACGTGACGATCATCTGCGAGCGCCCGAAGGTCGGCCCGCACCGCGAGGCGATGACCGCGCGCGTTGCCGAAATTCTGGGCATGCCGGTGGACCGGGTCAGCGTGAAGGCGACGACGACCGAGCGGCTCGGCTTCACCGGGCGCGGCGAAGGCATCGCGGCGCAGGCGATGGCGACGGTCCGTCTGCCGGGATAGCATGAGCTTTCCGTAGCCCTCCCCCAGAAGGAGAGAGGGGCTGGTTTTGGCACGACGACGAAAGGGACCCGCATGTTTCCCGATCACATCCGCGAACTCGCGGCCAAGCTGCTCGCGGAATACGAATTGGCCGGCTACAGCCTGGCGACCGCCGAATCCTGCACGGGCGGTCTGATCGCGGGCGCGCTGACCGACATCGCGGGGTCGTCCAAGGTGGTGGATCGCGGCTTCGTCACCTACTCCAACGTCGCCAAGTCGGAGATGCTCGGCGTGCCGCCCAGCCTGATCTACGCCCACGGCGCGGTCAGCGCGGAGGTGGCGGTGGCCATGGCAGTGGGCGCCCTGGCGAAGTCGAAGGCCGACGTGACGGTGGCGGTTACCGGAGTTGCCGGACCCGGCGGCGGGACACCGGAAAAGCCGGTCGGGCGCGTCTACATCGCCACGGCGGTCCGGCGCGGCGCCGCCAAGCACAAGGAATACACCTTTCCCGGCGACCGCAAGGCGGTGCGCCTCGCGACCGTGCAGACCGCGCTGGAGCGGCTGCGCACGGCCCGCCCGGAAACCGCGATTCGCTGACGGAGGAGCGGCCTCAGGCGGTTCGCGCCGCGGCGGGCCGGGTGGCGCCGTTGCCATAGAGCTGGTTGGCGCGGGTCTCGAAGGCCTGCACCATCCGGCGCACCGCCTCGTTGAACAGCACGCCCATGATCTTCTGCAGCATCTTCGAGCGGAACTCGAAATCCACGTAGAAATCCACGCAGACTCCGCCCTCGTGCGGGGTGAAGATCCAGTGGTTGTTCAGGTACTGGAACGGCCCCTCGGTGTACTGGACGTTGATGCGGCGGTTCGCCTCGTCCAGTTCCACCCGCGAGGTGAAGCGTTCGCGGACCATCTTGAAGCCGATGACGAGGTCCGCGAACATCACGTCGCCTTCGCGGCGGCGGATGCGGGCAGCGAGGCACCAGGGCAGGAACTCCGGGTACTTCTCCACATCGGCGACCAGCCGGTACATCTGTTCCGGCGTGTAGGGAAGAACCTTCTTTTCCGCGTGCGTCGGCATACCCGCTCCGTTTCTCTTTCGGCCGCCTCTCAGCCCACCGCTGCCGCGAGCTTGCGGAGACGAGCCTCCCGCAGCTTCGCGAAGTCCGCCCCCGCGTGATAGCTGGAGCGGGTCAGCGGCGTCGAGGCCACCATCAGGAAACCCTTGCCGCGGCCAAGTGTTGCGTAGCTCTGGAATTCTTCCGGAGTCACGAACCGGTCCACCGCCGCGTGCTTGGGCGTCGGCTGGAGGTACTGGCCGATCGTCATGAAGTCAACATCGGCGGCACGCAAGTCGTCCATCACCTGCCCGACCTCCTCGCGCGTCTCGCCCAGGCCCACCATGATTCCGGACTTGGTGAACATCGACGGGTCCAGCTCCTTCACCCGCGCCAGCAGCTGCAGCGAGGTGAAGTAGCGCGCGCCCGGACGAATCGTCGGGTAGAGGCGCGGCGCCGTTTCCAGATTGTGGTTGAAGACGTCGGGCTTCGCCTCGACCACCACCTCCACGGCCCCCTTCTTCTTCTGGAAGTCGGGGGTCAGGATCTCGATGGTCGTGTCGGGCGACGCGGCGCGGATGGCGCGGATGGTCCGGGCGAAATGCTCCGCCCCGCCGTCCTCCAGGTCGTCGCGGTCCACCGAGGTGACGACGACGTGGCTCAGCTTCAGCTGGGCCACCGCCTCACCCACGTTGTCCGGCTCGTGCGGGTCGAGCTGGTCGGGGCGGCCGGTGCCGACGTTGCAGAAAGCGCAGCCGCGGGTGCAGACGGACCCGAGGATCATGAAGGTCGCGTGCTTGTGCTTCCAGCACTCCCCGATGTTCGGGCAGGCCGCCTCTTCGCACACGGTGTTGAGCTTGAGCCCGCGCATCAGGTTGCGCGTCTCGTTGTATTCCTGGCTGGTCGGCGCCTTGACGCGAATCCAGCCCGGTTTGCGCTGGATCGGGTTGTCGGGCTTGTGGGCCTTTTCGGGATGGCGAAGCTTCTCGGGGTGATCGGCCACGGTCATGGTCTGAAGTGCTCCCACGGGCTGCCCGATGGCAGCGCCGATGCTGAACGGTAACGCGCCGCCGACGGCGCAAGGGACACGGCGCAAGGCCGGCGGACACGGTCCCGCCGGATAGGCCGGAATGACCGACCGGTCAAGTCTGATTATCAGCCGCGACGAAACAACACCGCCAAAAGGATGACGGCGCCCGAATCGTCCCTCCCCCGCCCCGGGGGGCGAGGGAGGAAACGACCGTCGATCAGACCCCACTCAGTCGATCAGACAGGCCACTTAGAAGTGGATGGCCCGGCCGTAGGCATCAAGAACCGACTCGTGCATCATCTCCGACAGGGTCGGATGCGGGAACACCGTCTGCATCAGCTCCTGCTCGGTGGTCTCCATGGTCTTGGCGACCGTGTAGCCCTGGATCAGCTCCGTCACCTCGGCGCCGACCATGTGGGCACCCAGCAGCTCGCCGGTCTTGGCATCGAACACGGTCTTCACCATGCCGTCCGCCTCGCCCAGCGCGATGGCCTTGCCGTTGCCGATGAAGGGGAAACGACCGACGCGGACCTCGTAGCCCGCCTCCTTCGCCTTCTTCTCGGTCAGACCGACCGACGCGATCTGCGGGTGCGAGTAGGTGCAGCCCGGGATGTTGCGGACGTCCAGCGCGTGCGGGTGCTTGCCGGCGATGTGCTCGACGGCGATGACGCCCTCGTGGCTGGCCTTGTGGGCGAGCCAGGGAGCCCCCGTCACGTCGCCGATGGCGTAGACGCCCGGCTCGTCGGTCTGGCAATTGGCGTTGGTCTTGATGTGGCCGCGGTCGGTCTGGACCTTGGTGTTCTCCAGGCCCAGATTCTCCGTGTTCGGCGAGATGCCGACGGCGAGGATCACGCGGTCGACCGTGATGTCCTCGGTCTTGCCGTTGGCTTCCACCGCCACCGTCACGCTGTCGGCACCCTTGCGCAGGTTGCCGGCCTTGCCGTTGGTGATGATGCGCATGCCCTGCTTTTCGAACTGCTTGCGGGCGAAGGTCGAGATTTCCTCGTCCTCGACCGGCAGGATGCGGTCCATCACCTCAACCACCGTCACCTTGGCGCCCAGCTCGTTGTAGAAGCTGGCGAACTCGATGCCGATGGCGCCGGAGCCGATGACCAGCAGCGACTTCGGCGTCGTGTTCGGGGTCATCGCCTTGCGGTAGGTCCAGACGAGGTTGCCGTCGTCCTCCAGACCCGGAAGGGTGCGGGCGCGGGCGCCCGTGGCGATGATGATGTTCTTCGCCCCGAAGGTGCCGACCGCCGCACCGCCCTTGGACACGGCCACCTGCCCCTTGCCGAGCAGCTTGGCCTCGCCCTCGATGACGGCGACCTTGTTCTTCTTCAGCAGGTGCTTGACGCCGCCGTTGAGCTGCCCCGCCACCTTGCGGGACCGCTGAACCACCTTGTCCAGGTCGAAGGACGGGTTCTGGATGACCAGCCCGTACTCCGTGGCGTGCTTGGCGTTGCGCAGCACCTCGGCCGAGCGCAGGAGCGCCTTGGTCGGGATGCAGCCCCAATTGAGGCAGATGCCGCCGAGGTTCTCACGCTCCACCACCGCGGTGCTGAGGCCGAGCTGGGCGGCGCGGATCGCCGCCACATAGCCACCCGGGCCGCCGCCGATGACGATGAGGTCGTAGTTCATGTCAGCCATGGTCAGCGCCCCCTTACAGCAGCATGCTCAGCGGGTCCTCGATCAGCTTCTTGAAAGCCGCGAGGAATTCCGCACCCTGCGCGCCGTCGGCGACGCGGTGGTCCACGGTGACCGAGACGGTCATCACAGTGGCGATGGCGAGCGCGCCGTTCTTCACGACCGGACGCTGCTCACCGGCGCCGACCGCCATGATGCAGGCCTGCGGCGGGTTGATGATCGCCGCGAACTCCCGGATGCCGTACATGCCGAGATTGGAGATCGAGAAGGTGCCCCCCTGGTACTCTTCCGGCTTCAGCTTGCCGTCGCGGGCGCGCTCCGCCAGACCCTTCATCTCGTTGGAGATTTCGGCCAGGCCCTTGGTCTCCGCCTTCTTGACGATGGGCGTGATCAGGCCGGTCGGGGTGGCCACGGCGACCGAGATGTCGACGTGGTCGTAACGGAGGATGGCCTCCTCCGACCAAGCGGCGTTGATGTTCGGGAACTTCTTCAGCGTCAGCGCGGCGGCGCGGATGATGAAGTCGTTGACCGACAGCTTGTAGTCCTTGGAGCGGGCGTTCAGGTCGGCGCGGACCTTCAGCAGCGCGTCCAGCTCGCAGTCGATGGCCAGGAAGTAATCCGGCACCGTCTGCTGCACCTCGGTCAGACGACGGGAGATCGTCTTGCGCATGGAGCTGTTCGGCTGCGCCTTGTAGCGCATGCCCAGCTTGTCCGAGAGGTCCTTGGCGTCGATGCCCGCGGCCTTCGGGGCCGCAGCGGCGGCGGCCGGAGCAGCCGCCGGGGCGGCGGCGGGAGCCTGGGCGGCGGCCTGCGGAGCGGCAGCCTTGGCGGTGCCGCCGGCCTTGGCGGCCTCGATGTCAGCCTTGACGATGCGGCCGTTCGGGCCGGAGCCCTTGACGGCCTTCAGGTCGAGACCGGCCTGCTCGGCCAGACGGCGGGCCAGCGGGCTGGCGAACACGCGGCTACCGCTCTGGGCGGCGGGAGCCGGAGCGGCCGCGGCCTGCGGAGCCGGAGCCGCCGAAGCGGAAGCCGCCGGGGCCGGAGCAGCGGCAGGCGCAGCGGCCGGAGCTGGAGCGGCGGCCTTGGCGAGCGCGCTGTCGTCCTCACCCTCTTCCAGCAGCACGGCGATCGGGGTGTTCACCGCGACGCCCTGCGTGCCGGCCTGCACGAGGATCTTGCCGAGACGGCCTTCGTCGGCCGCCTCGACTTCCATGGTGGCCTTGTCGGTTTCGATCTCGGCGATCACGTCGCCGGACTTCACCGCGTCGCCTTCCTTCTTCAGCCACTTGGCGAGGTTGCCCTCGGTCATGGTCGGAGAGAGGGCGGGCATGAGAATCTGGATGGTCATTCGCTCGCCCTCCTTACTTGCGGTAGCAGGCCTTCTTCGCCGCTTCCGCGATGCGGTCGGGCGAAGGAAGGACGAGCTTTTCCAGGTTCGCCGCGTAGGGCATCGGCACGTCGAGGCCGGTCACGCGGATCACCGGGGCGTCCAGATAGTCGAAGGCCTGCTCCATCATCAGGGCCGACAGCTCGGCGCCGATGCCGCAGGTCGGCCAAGCCTCCTCGACGGTGATGAGGCGGTTGGTCTTCTTGACCGAGTTGACGATGGTCTTGGTGTCGAGCGGACGAATCGTGCGCAGGTCGATGACCTCGGCGCTGATCCCGTCCTTCTCCAGGAGGTCGGCGGCGGCGAGCGCGTAGCTGACCATCAGCGAGTGGGCGGTGATCGTCACGTCCGTGCCGGCGCGGCGGATCTTGGCGCGGCCGATCGGAACGATGAAGTCCTCGCTCTCCGGCACCTCGAAGGACTGGCCGTAGAGGATCTCGTTCTCGAGGAAGATGACCGGGTTCGGATCGCGGATCGCCGACTTCATCAGGCCCTTGAAGTCCGACGCGCTGTAGGGGGCGACGACCTTCAGGCCGGGCACGCTGGCGTACCAGGGGGTGAAGTCCTGGCTGTGCTGCGCGGCGACACGGGCGGCGGCGCCGTTCGGGCCGCGGAACACGATCGGGCAGCCCATCTGGCCGCCGGACATGTACAGCGTCTTGGCCGCCGAGTTCACGATGTGGTCGATCGCCTGCATCGCGAAGTTGAAGGTCATGAACTCGACGATCGGGCGCAGGCCGCGGAAGGCCGCGCCGACGCCCAGGCCGGCGAAGCCGATCTCGGTGATCGGCGTGTCGATGACGCGGTCGGCGCCGAACTCCTGGAGCAGGCCCTGCGACACCTTGTAGGCGCCCTGGTACTGCGCGACTTCCTCGCCCATCAGGAAGACGGTCGGGTCGCGGCGCATCTCTTCGGCCATGGCGTCGCGCAGCGCTTCGCGAACGGTCTTCTTCACCGTCTTGTCGAAGAACTTGTCCTCGTCCGAAGCCGGCGGCGCGGCGGCCGGGCCGCTGGCCGGACCGACCGGCAGGGTGGCTGGGGCATGCGCGCCCGTATCCTTCACCACCGGCTCGGCGGCGACCTTCGGGGCCGGCGTCGGGGAGCCGGACACGGCGTCGGTGACGCTCTCGCCCTCGCCGAGGATCACGGCGATGGGGGTGTTCACGGCGACGTTCTCGGTGCCCTCGGCGACCAGGATTTTGCCGATGCGGCCTTCGTCGACCGCCTCGACCTCCATGGTCGCCTTGTCGGTCTCGATCTCGGCGAGCACGTCGCCGGACTTGACCTCGTCACCTTCTTTTTTGACCCATTTCGCCAGCTTGCCCTCGGTCATGGTGGGCGACAGCGCCGGCATCAGCACTTCGATCGGCATTCCTCAACCTCCGGCGGCGCGGGTTCACCGGGAGGCGAAGCCTCCGGCCCTCGGCGCCGCTCCTGCTTATCGTTGTCGTCAGGCTTCGACCAGGACGTCCGTCCACAGCTCCGCCGGATCGGGCTCGGGGCTCTGCTGCGCGAATTCGGCAGCCTCGGTCACCACGGCCTTGACCTCGCGGTCGATTTCCTTGAGCTGGTCCTCGGTCACGTAAGCGCCTTCCAGCAGGACGCGCTTCAGGTTGTCGATCGGATCGGACTCGCTCCGCATCTTCTCGACCTCCTCCTTGGTCCGGTACTTGGCCGGGTCGGACATCGAGTGGCCGCGGTAGCGGTAGGTCTTCATCTCGAGGATGACCGGGCCGTTGCCGGCGCGGATGTACTCCACCCACTTGTCGGCGGCCTCGCGGACCTCGAGGACGTCCATGCCGTTGACCTGATGGCCGGGAATGCCGTAGGCCGCGCCGCGCTGGTGCAGTTCGCCCGCCGAGGCGCGCTCCTGCGAGGTGCCCATGGCGTACTTGTTGTTCTCGATCACGTAGAGCACCGGCAGCTTCCACAGCGCCGCCATGTTGAAGCTCTCGTAAACCTGACCCTGGTTGATGGCGCCGTCGCCGCAATAGACCGCGGACAGGCCGTCATCCTTGTTGTACTTGTGCGAGAAGGCGAGACCGGTGCCCAGCGGGACCTGCGCGCCGACGATGCCGTGGCCGCCATAGAAGTTCTTCTCGCGGCTGAACATGTGCATCGAGCCGCCCTTGCCCTTGGAGTAGCCTCCACGGCGGCCGGTCAGCTCGGCCATCACGCCCTTGGGGTCCATGCCGCAGGCCAGCATGTGGCCATGGTCACGGTAGCTGGTGATGACGTCGTCGTTGTCCTTCAGCGCGGCCTGGATGCCGACCACGACGGCTTCCTGGCCGATGTAGAGGTGGCAGAAACCGCCGATGAGGCCCATGCCGTAGAGCTGGCCCGCCTTCTCCTCGAAGCGGCGGATCAGAAGCATCTCGCGATAGTACTTGATCAGGTCCTCGGTCGAAGCGGCCTGCTTCGAAGCGGAGTCAGTCTGCGCCTTCGGACGGCGTCGTGACGCGGCCATGTTTCCTCCCCAGGGTTTATGCAGCGACGGCAAGCGAACAGCCAGGGCTGCAGCACGTTGCGAGGGTACATCCCACTTATGAGGGTGCATCCCCCTCGCACCGGAAGCGGATGCGGGGCGCACAGTACACGACAAGCGCACGAGACGCAAATATCTGTTTTTAAACGCGAAATTCGGCGTTAACCGGCTTTCGGTTAATTCACTGATATGACCTACTTCTCAGCGCTAGCATCACCTTCGACCTGCGCCGGAGGGAGTGCGATTATGACGTCGCGGGGGCCTGAAAGGTTCAACATCGTGCGCGCACGCTCGTCCAGCATGTCGCGGTCCAGGTGGTCGCTGCGCATCAGTTGCGCGCGGCGGTCCATTCGCTCGCGCTCGGCCTTCACCTGATCCAGGACGGATTCCGCCGTGGCGATCTCCGCCTTCAGGTGGTTCATGGCGAGCAGCCCGCGGTCCCCCTGGACGGCGTAGTAGACGAAGTAGGCGACGACGCAGGAGCCGATGGCCGGCCCGATGGCCTGGCGAAGGGCGCTTTTCGCGGCGCGTTTCAGCGAGTCGGTGAGGTTCTGGAGCATGGTCATGGCGGTATGATGGAATCATACGCGATTCCTTCGGTCAAACGGAAAAGAAGCAATCCGAAAGAATTCACCGCGCCATGCTCTTTGCGCCGCCGAGTAATAGGCGCCCTACACCCTCAAAAGAGAGAGGCACAGTGCGCAACCTTCGAAAGAAGGCGGATTCCGCGTCATTCCGGCGGAACCTCGCGCGGGCGGCGGTCCTCGCCGATGGCGACGTAGGTGAAGACGCCCTCCGTCACCTTGATCGCCTCCCCGGCGCTGCGCTGGCGGCGCACCCAGGTCTCGACGCGCACGCGGATGGAGGTGCGGCCCACCTTGATCACATGGGCGAAGCAGCTCACCTCGTCGCCGACATAGACCGGCTTGTGGAAGGTCATCGCCTCGATCCCCACCGTCGCCACGCGACCGCCCGCCCGGCGCAGTGCGGCGACGCCGCCGGCCAGATCCATCTGGGACAGCAGCCAGCCGCCGAAGATGTCGCCGTTGGGGTTGGTGTCCGCCGGCATGGCGATGGTGCGCAGTGCCGGTCCGCCCTCCATGTCAGGTTGGGCTTGGTTTTGATCGGTGGGAGTGCCGTCGCTCATCGTGACTCCGCCCTGGTTCGTTCTGGGGTCGAAAAAGCGCATCACAAAATATGGTGCGAGGAGTATATAGGAGCCACCGCATGCGCTTGCGCAGCCCTGACGAAATTCCTATAACTGGGGCCATGAGCGATCTTTTCGAGAACACGGCGCGCAAGGCCGAGACCTATTCCGCCCAGGATATCGAGGTTCTGGAGGGGCTTGAGCCCGTCCGCCGGCGCCCCGGCATGTACATCGGCGGCACCGACGACCGGGCGCTGCACCATCTGGTGGCCGAGGTTCTGGACAACGCCATGGACGAGGCGGTGGCCGGCCACGCCAGCCGCATCGACCTGGAGCTGACCGTCGACGGCACAGTGGTGGTGCGCGACAACGGGCGCGGCATCCCGATCGACGACCACCCCAAATACCCCGGCAAGTCGGCGCTGGAGGTCATCCTCACCACCCTGCACTCGGGCGGTAAATTCTCCAACAAGGTCTACCAGACCTCAGGCGGCCTGCACGGCGTCGGCCTGTCGGTGGTCAACGCCCTGTCTGACCGGCTGGCGGTCGAGGTGGCGCGCGACCGCCAGCTCTACGTGCAGCATTACAGCCGCGGCCTGCCCCAGGGGCCGTTGGCCCGCCAGGGCGCGGCCAATCGCCGCGGCACGACCATCCGCTTCCACGCCGACCCCGAGATCTTCGGCGAGGCCGCCCATTTCGAGCCGCACCGGCTTTACCGGCTGGCGCGCTCCAAGGCCTACCTGTACCGGGGCGTGGAGATCCGCTGGAGCTGTGACCCGTCGCTGCTGTCGCCCGACAGCACCACTCCGGCGCAGGAGACGCTGCATTTCCCCGGCGGCCTGCTCGACTACCTGAACGCCGCCCTGAAGGAACGCCGGACGCTGACCCGCCTGCCCTTCTCGGGCGCGCTGGACTTCCCGAACCAGCAGGGGCGCGTGGAATGGGCCATCGCCTGGCCGGAGGATGACGAGGGCTTCTCGCACACCTACTGCAACACGGTGCCCACCCCGCAGGGCGGCACGCACGAGGCCGGCCTGCGCGCCGCGCTGACCCGCGGCCTGAAAGGCTATGGCGAGCTGACCAGCAACAAGCGCGCCGCCCAGGTCACCGCGGACGACGTGATGGGCGACGCCTGCATCCTGCTGTCGGTGTTCATCCGCGAGCCGCATTTCCAGGGCCAGACCAAGGAGAAGCTGGTGACGGCGGAAGCCCACCGGCTGGTCGAGGCGGCGATCAAGGATCACTTCGACCACTGGCTATCGGGCGACCCGTCCTCCTCCAAGGCCCTTCTGGAACGGCTGATCGAGAAGGCGGAGGAGCGCGCCAAGCGCAAGCAGTCCAAGGAGTTGGGACGGAAGTCCGCGACCCGGCGCCTGCGTCTGCCCGGCAAACTGGCCGACTGCTCCCGCAACTCGCCGGAGGGGACGGAGATCTTCCTGGTCGAGGGCGATTCGGCGGGCGGCTCCGCCAAGCAGGCGCGCAACCGCGAAACACAGGCCATCCTGCCGCTGCGCGGCAAGATCCTGAACGTCGCCTCGGCCTCCTCCGACAAGATGAAGGCGAACCAGGAGCTGAACGACCTCACCCAGGCGCTCGGCTGCGGGGTGGGCAAGGATTTCTCCAGCGACAAGCTGCGCTACGAGCGGGTCATCATCATGACCGATGCCGACGTGGACGGCGCGCACATCGCGTCGCTGCTGATGACCTTCTTCTACCGGGAGATGGGCGGCCTGATCCAGAACGGGCACCTGTACCTTGCCCTGCCGCCGCTCTACCGCATCAGCCACGGCGCCAAGTCGGTCTACGCCCGCGACGACGCGCACAAGGACCAACTCATGAACAAGACCTTCAAGGGCAAGAAGGTGGAGATCAGCCGGTTCAAGGGCTTGGGTGAGATGATGCCGGCCCAGCTCCGCGAGACGACCATGGACCCGGCCAAGCGGACTCTGCTGCGCGTCGTCGTGCCGAACAGCGCCGACCCCGAGCAGGCGGAGGACGTGAAGGCCACCAAGACCCGCGTCGAGGAGTTGATGGGACGCCGTCCGGAGCTGCGCTTCCAGTTCATCCAGGAGAACGCGAAGTTCGTCCGGGTCGACGACATCGACGTGTGAGTTTGAGCGCCGCCGGGACGCGCGGTCGGCTGAGCGGCGGCTCTTCCGGAAGCGCGGGCTTGCCGGTGCCGGGGTAGCGTCCCATGATTGATTGCCCCGGTCCAATCAGCAGCCCAGGCGAGCCATGACCCTCCTCTCCCGTGCCAGCCTTCTTGCCCTCTGCGCGATGGCGGCGGCCTGCACCAACGAACGCGTGGTGGCCGACCTGCCCGTTCCCGCCTACACGCTGAGCGAGGTGTCCTACGCGGCCTCCAATCGTGACCTGCGCGTGGTGATCCACGGCAATCCCTTCGGCATGGACCCGCAGACCTTCGGGCCGCTGGTGACCGCCAACATGCAGAACCGCATCTCCGGCGTGCGCACCAACTTCACCACGACACCCAACCAGACGGCGCGGCCCGACTATCGGGTCGTTCTGGCCTTCAACCCCGCCGAGACCACCCTGAATTCGTACCTGTGCAGCGGCCAGCCCCTGCGCACCAGCCCGCCCGGCGGCCCCATCGTCGTCCAGGGCGCCTTCTGCCGGGGCGGCGGAGCCCTGTCCTCGGCCACCGGCTGGCTTGATCGGCCCCAAGGGCCGAACGACCCGGACTTCCGGTCGCTGATCAGCGACATGACCTTCGCCCTTTTTCCCGCCCGCCGCGCCGACCTGGACGGTTGCAGCGGGGGTCCTGACTGCTGAGGCGGGGAGCCGCTCAGGCGTAGAGAAGCCACTGGCGCAGCAGGGCGGTGACCGCCTGCGGCTGTTCCATGGCCGACAGATGACCGCAATCCTCGATCAGGGCGAGGCGGGCGCCGGGAATGCCCTCGGCGATCTCCTCGTGCAGCGCGGGGGGCGTGATGGCGTCCTGCCGCCCGCACAGCACCAGAGTCGGACAGACGATGGCCGCCATGCCGGGCCGGCTGTCCGGGCGGTTCATGATGGCGGTCTGCTGGCGGACGTAGCCGTCCGCCCCGACCCGCTGGGCCTGGGCCTGCACCGAGTCGACCAGGGCGGGGTCCGCGCTGCGGTCGGGATGAACCAGGCGTGGCATGCCGGCAGCCACCACCTGCCGCAGCCGCCCCTGCCCCACCAGACGAACGGCATCCTGGCGCGTGGCCGTCTGTTCCGGCGTGTCCGGGCGAGCGCTGGTGTCGAGCAGGGCGAGTTTCACCACCCGCTCCGGCGCCTGCCGCAGAATCTCGAAGGCGACGTAACCGCCCATCGACAAGCCGGCGAGCGCGAATCGCGCCGGCGCCTGCGCCAGCACCGCGGCGGCAAGGGCGGCCATGGAGTCCTGGCCGGTCAGGTCGCCGACGGCCGTCTCCGCCACATCGGCCAGATGGCCGGTCTGGTGCTCCCACAGCGCGGCGTCCAGCGGCATGCCGGGCAGCAGAATCAGGGGAATCCGGTCGCTCATCCCTCTTGCTTTCTCGCTCTGACTTTGTTTCATCCGATCAGCGGATCAGGTCGAGCACCGCCTTGAAGGCCGGGATGTCCGACCGCTCCATCCACTCGAACAGAACCATTTCCGTGCTGACAATGGTCGCCCCGGCGGCGCGCATGCGGGCGATGCCAAGCTCCGCGTTGGCGGGTGTGCGCGACGACACGGCGTCGGCCACCAGCACCACCTCGAACCCCAATTCGACCAGCGACAGCGCCGTCTGCATGACACAGACGTGGGCCTCGGACCCTGCCAGCACGATCTGCCGGCGGCCGATCCGCTCCAGCCGCTCCAGAAAGGCCGGCTCCCGCGCGGCGGAGAAGGCGATTTTCTCCACCACCCCGTCCGGCGGCAGCAGGGCACGCAGGGAGGCGGCGGTCGGGCCGAGGCCCCTGGGGTACTGTTCGGTGGCGAAGGCCGGCACGCCGAGCAGCGCCGCACCCTTCAGCAACGTGGCGGCGTTGCGCTCGACACGCTCGGACTCGGCGATGGCCGGCATCAGTTTTTCCTGGATATCGACCACCACCAGGACGGAACGTTCGGAGGACAGTAGCATCGGATGGCTGCCTTTTTTCTTTGTCCGGTCAGGGCGGAAGAATCGGCTGAAACCCGCCCTTCGACCAATCTGGACCCCGGATTTCCGCGGTTTCCGCGGTTTTTTCACAGCCTAGCCGAGCGGACGCGGAACGCCAAGCGGCCCTTCCGGACCCGCGCGATGCGCGATTTCATCACAAGGTCTATTGACAGCGCCCTTTGACTTCATATTCTGCCGCACCATCTACTCGTCGGGCCGTATCGGCACGATTTTCGCACTCCAGACAGAAACAGGTTGGATGCTCTTTTCGGAACTTGGGCTTGGACCTGACGTCCTGCGGGCAATCGAGGACAAGGGTTACACCCAGCCGACGCCAATTCAGGAACAGGCCATTCCCTGGGTCCTGCAAGGCCGCGACGTGCTCGGCTGCGCGCAAACCGGCACCGGGAAGACGGCCAGCTTCACCTTGCCGATGATCAGCATCCTGGCGTCGGGCCGGGCGCGTGCTCGCATGCCGCGGTCGCTCATCCTCGAGCCGACCCGGGAGCTGGCGGCGCAGGTCGCCGAAAGCTTCGAGACCTACGGCAAGCACCACAAGCTCAGCATGGCGCTCCTGATTGGCGGCGAGACCTTCACCGAACAGGTGAAGCGGCTGGACCGCGGTGTGGACGTGCTGATCGCGACGCCGGGCCGTCTGATCGACCTGTTCGAGCGCGGCAACATCATGCTCAACGACATCAAGGTCTTCGTCATCGACGAAGCGGACCGGATGCTCGACATGGGCTTCATCCCGGACATCGAGCGGATCGTCAGCAAGCTGCCCAAGCTGCGCCAGACGCTGTTCTTCTCCGCCACCATGCCGCCGGAAATCCGCCGCCTTGCCGACGCCTTCCTGTCGAACCCGAAGGAAGTGACCGTCGCCCCGCCGGCCTCGCCGTCGGAGACGGTGACCCAGGCCATGGTCCTGGTGCACGAGGAGGACAAGCGCAAGGCGCTGCGTCACCTTCTGCGCACCGAGGACGTCAAGAACGCCTTCATCTTCTGCAACCGCAAGCGCGACGTCGCCATCCTGCAGAAGTCGCTGGAGAGCCACGGCTTCAATGCCGGCGCGCTCCACGGCGACATGGTGCAGTCGAAGCGGATGGAGACGCTGGACGCCTTCAAGAAGGGCGAGATCACGCTGCTCGTCTGTTCCGACGTGGCGGCGCGCGGCCTGGACGTGCAGGGCCTCAGCCACGTCTTCAACTTCGACGTGCCGATCAGCGCGGAAGACTATGTCCACCGCATCGGACGCACCGGCCGGGCGGGCCGCTCGGGCCGCGCCTTCACGCTGGCCAGCCCGCTGGACGGCAAGCAGGTTTCGGCCATCGGCCGTCTCATCAAGCGGGAGATTCCGTTGATCGCCATTGACGGCCTCGAGTCGGCCGAGTTCCTCAGCGAGGACGAGGCGCGCCGTGGCCGCAGCCGTGGCCGAGGCAAGGACAAGGAGCGCGGCGACCGCGCGCCGCGTGCCGAACGCCCCGACCGCGAGGAACGGGCGCCCCAAGAGCGGGCGCCCCGCGAGGAGCGGCAACCGCGTGAGGAGCGGCCCATCCGCGACGAGCGCCCGGTGCGTGAGGAACGGGTGCGCGAGGACCGGCAGCCCCGTGAGGACCGCCAGCCGCGCGAATCGCTGGCCGCAGCCGAGAGCCGCCGCCAGGAGCCGCGCCGCGATCGTGACCGCGACCGCCGCCGCCGCCGCGACGAGGATGAGGACGACACACCGGTGATCGGCTTCGGCGACCACATGCCGGCCTTCATGCTGCGCTCCGCCCGGCGCCCGGCCCCGGTCGAGTCCACCGAGCAATCCTCGCAGGAGGGCTGAGCGCCATGCAGACCATCTTCGTCATGGTCAAGTGCGAGCTGGGCAAAGCCTATCAGGTGGCCGACCAGGCCGTTCAGGACATCGAGCAGGTGTCGGAGGTGCACTCCATCTCCGGCCAGTACGATCTGCTGATGAAGTGCTACCTGCCCCAGGATCTGGACATCGGCCGATTCGTGACCGAAAACATCCAGACCCTGACCGGGGTGCGCGACACCTTCACCCTCATCGCCTACAAGGCCTTCGCCTAGGCGTTCGACGGGTGCGGAAACCGCCTCTCAGAGGCGCGGAACGGGCAGAAAAAAAGGGGACATCCGCCTGTCGCGGACGGTCCCCTTTTTCATGACTCCGCCTTACGGCAACAGACGTTGGACAATTCGCGAGACGCGCCGCGAAACCGTTGACTTGGCCGGTTGGTTACCTCAAACGTTCGGCATGTCCCAGCTCCCGTCCCGACATGCCCGGCGCGCCCGCGCCACCAGCCCGAAGATGCATCGCCCGTTGGACCGCCGGTCGCTGGTCCTGCGATCCGGCATCGTCGCCCTGATGGCCGCCTGCGGCATCGTCCTGGCCGATCTGGCCGACGCCCAGCAGCCTCCCGCTCCGACGCCGCAGGCGAACGGCGCCCCGCCGGTCGGGGCGGACCAGGGAGGACGGCTCGAGGTCGTCGTTCCGGCGTCAGGTCCGGCTGCGGAAGCGTCCAACGGCAAGCCGCAGGACCCACCGGTCCTTCTGGGTGCGGACACGGTCACCTTCGACGAGGCGAACAGCCTCGTGACGGCGTCGGGAAACGTCGAGCTGTCGCAGGGCCCGCGGACCGTCCACGCCGACACGATCACCTACAACCAGAAGACCAAGGTGGTCATCGCTTCCGGCAACGTGCGCCTGGTCGAGCCGTCGGGCGACATCCTGTTCTCCAATTACGCGGAACTGACCGACGACATGCGCGACGCGTTCGTCGAGAACGTCCGCGTGCTGATGACCGACAACAGCCGCATGGCCGGCAACGAGGGCGAGCGGCGCGGCGGGCGGCTGATCCGCCTGAACAGGGCGGTCTACAGCCCCTGCGAACTCTGCAAGACCGATCCGACCCGCGCCCCGGTCTGGCAGATCCGTGCCGCCCGCGTGGTCCAGGACAACGAGGATCACGAAGTCCGCTACCGCGACGCCTTCATGGAGATGTTCGGCGTCCCGTTCTTCTACACCCCTTATCTCTCCCACCCAGACCCGACGGTGGACCGGCGCTCCGGCTTCCTGACGCCGAGCTTTCGCAACAACTCCAATCTCGGCTTCGGCGCCATCGCCCACTACTACTGGGACATCGCGCCGGATCAGGATGCGACCTTCGACGTCGGCGGCTATTCCGAACAGGGCCTGTTCCTGGGCGGCCAGTACCGCAAGCGCTTCGAGAACGGACGGTTGCAGCTCGACGTGTCGGGAACCCAGGGTGAGATTCCCAACGGCACGCTGAAGGGCGCCGACGACCGGCGGTGGCGCGGCCATGCCTTCGCCAGTGGACTCTTCGACATCGACGAGACATGGCGCTGGGGCTTCAACCTGAAGCGGGCCAGCGACGAGCTGTATCTGCGCCGCTACTTCAACATCCGTGACGAGGTGCTGACCAGCCGGGCCTTTGTCGAAGGCTTCAACGGCCGCAACTACGCCGCGGTCAACGCCTACGGCTTCCAGGATCTGCGTTGGGGCAACCCGGTGCAGGAACCGTACGTGCTTCCCGAGGCGCGCTACAACGCGCTGGGCGAACCGGGCAGCCTGATGGGCGGGCGCTGGTCGCTGGACAGCAGCCTTCTGGCGATCGCCCGGCCGGGCAGCGGCGGTCCCGACACCCAGCGGTTGGCCGTACAGCCCGGCTGGCAGCGCGACATCTATTCCAACCTGGGTTTCATCACCACGGTCGAAGGCAGCGTCCTGCTGGCCGGCTACACCGCCCAGCGGTTCGATCCGAACGATCCGGCCGGCGGAACCGGCAACGACAGCGTGCAGCGCCTGCGCTTCTTCCCGCAGGCCACGACGACGGTCCGTTACCCCTTCGTCCGCTACGGCGAGAGCAACTTCCAGACCATCGAGCCCATCGGGCAGATCAGCGCCTCACCGAACGTCGACAACGATCCTGCTTTCCCGAACGAGGACAGCCTCGACGTCGAGTTCGACGAGGTCAACCTGCTGATGCCCAACCGCTTCACGGGCATCGATCGTCTGGACGGCGGCCTCCGCGCCACCTATGGCCTGCGCACGACGTTCCAGGGCTACAAGACGGGCTCGGCGAGCCTGTTCGTCGGCCAGAGCTTCCGTGCCGACGACACCGAGAACTTCCGCGGCGGTTCGGGGCTCGACAAGAAGTCGTCGGACTACGTCGGTCGCCTCGACCTGCGTCCGGCCGACTGGCTGGACCTGAACTACGGCTTCCGCATCGACCACGACACGCTGAAGCCGCGCCGCCATTCGGTCAACGCATCGGCCGGCGTGCCCCTGCTGCGCCTCTACAGCACCTACACCTACGTCGACCAGACGGAAAACCCCTACGTCGTGGAACGGAACGAGGTCGAACAGGCCAGCCTCACCCTGGCGTCGCAGTTCTCGCAACACTGGTCGGCCAGCGTGTCCCATTCCCAGGCGTTCCGCCCCGATGCGGGGCCGCGCTCCAGCGCCGCCGTGCTGCGCTATCAGGACGAATGCCTGATCTTCGAGACCATCGCCCAGCGCGACTACACCACCATCCAGAACGGCGAGGAGGAAGGAAACACCATCTTCTTCCGCTTCGTGTTCAAGAATGTGGGCGAGTTCCGCACACCGGGCATCAGCGCCGGGTTCCTCGGCCCGTCCGGAACCAGCAACTGACCTGAAAGGGCTTTTCCTGCCAAGGTCAAGGGGTTGCATCGGACGGCCGATCTGGGTAGCCATAGCACCCTCCTCTTCCGCTCGGGTTTGCTGCACATGGCCTTGGGACGCTACGACTACGAACGCCGTTATCGCCGCCGCTTCTGGGCGGGGTTCGCGAAGTTCGGTCTGTTCGCCGCCGTTCTCCTCGGTGTCGGTCTGTTCGCCTACCAGATGGGCATCGAGCAGTTGAAGGGCCGCGACGTGACGTTGCGGGAGGAGATCTCCACCCTGTCGCGCCAGAAGGCGGAACTGGAACTGCTCGCCAGCCAGATGCAGCACGCCGCCCGAACGGCGGAGGCCCGCGCGGCGGAGTTGGAGGCCCGGCTCCAGCGCGAGGTGCCCTCGGGCGATCTCGCCCGGCTGGCCGGCCTGGTGTCGGAGCGCTTGAAGGGCGGCATGGATCCCAACCGCCTCGCCTTCGTCATCGCTCAGGTCCAGGCGGTGCGCAACTGCCAGCCGGCGGAAACCAAGCGCTTCGCCCTGGCCACCCCCCTCCTCAAGTCGGGCAACCGCAGCACCAGCTTCAACAACGGCGCGGTGACGGTCAGCGGCGAGGGCCAGTCGTCGCGCAACGCACAGGGCAACGCCGAAAGCTGGTTCGATCCGTCACAGCCGGTGACCATCAAGATCGCCGGGATGGGCGGCAAGGAGACGGTTGCCAAGGGCGTTCTGCCCTTGCACCAGACGGTGGTGATCGACAACACCGAGTACCGTTTCACCTTCGCCCCCGGCGCCCGCTCCTTCGTGGAGGTGACCGCCGACCGCTGCCCCTTCCCTTAATCCTCGTCCCGGACGGCAAACGGTCGCGGCGCCTTGCCGGCCATGTGGATGTCCCACATGGTCGCGTAGGCACGCTCCAGGGCACGGGCCAAGCGGTCGGTGTCGAACAGCGGCGCACGCTCCCTCTCTGCCATGAGACGCGCCTTCAGCCGGGCGATGCCGTCCGGATCGCCGGCCAATCGCACGGCTGCGGCTTCATAATCAGCAAGCGAACGGGTGACCAGCTCGGGCAGGCCGACGGCACGCAGCAGGCTCGTCCCGACACGGGACGCGAATCCTTCCCCCGCCACCGTCAGCATCGGAAGGCCGGCCCACAGCGCGTCGCTGGCCGTGGTATGGGCTCCGACCGGCGTGGTGTCCAGGAACAGGTCGGCCAGACGGTAGCGCGCCAGATGCTCCGCCGGGGGACGCCGGGGCGCGAAGACCAGCCGGTCCGCCGCCACGCCGCGGCGCACCGCCTCCCGCCGCAGATTAGCGCTCGCCTCCGGATGGCTGTCAAGCAGCCACAGCACGCTGTCCGGCACAGCGCGCAGCAGCCGGCACCACAGGTCGAACAGGGCCGGCGTGATCTTGTAGGCGGCGTTGAAGCAGCAGAAGACGACGCCCCGCTCCGGCAGGCCGCAGGCCGCTCGCAACGGAGTCCGACCGATCGGCCGCCTTCGGTCGTTGGGCTGGTAGCAGGCCGGAAGCTGAACGATCCGCTCCGCGTAGAAGGGCTGGTGATCGAACGGCGTGACCAGAGGGTCGCCGATCACGTAATCGATGAATCCGGCGCCCATCGTTCCCGGATAGCCCAGCCATTGCGCCTGCACGGGGGCGGGACGATGGGCGGCGATCTCCGGCCGGGCGTGCTGGGTGTAGCCCTTGAGGTCAACCAGGATGTCCACGCCGTCCGCCCGGATGCGCGCCGCCGCGTCGGCGTGGGAACAGGCGGCAAGGTCCACAAAGCGGTCGAAAGCGGCAGTCAGCCGGCGCCGCATCGGTCCGCCGTCGTCCGGGCCATAGCTGCAGCCGACGATCTCGACCCGCTCCCGGTCGTGGCGCTCGATCAGTTCAGCGATGAGGGCCGCGGTGGCGTGCTCGTGAAAGTCGGCGGACAGATAGCCGACGCGCAGGCGACCGCGTGCTCCGGCGTCGCGGCGCATCGGTATGGCGGCGATGCCCTGCGCCCGCCACTCCGCGTAGCGGCGGGCGCAGGCCAACTCCGCCCCCGGGCCGGCGCCTTCGCCTAGGAAGATCCAGGGGTGGACCTGCCGCGTCGCGCCGCCGCGCACCAGAGCGGCCAGTTGCGCGGAGCGCTCCGCCAGCCCGTTCCAACGGCAGAGATGCCGCATCTGCTGAACGAGTTGGGCGAGCACGCCGCCCGCGTCGGGCAGGCCGAGCGCCAAGGCACGTTCGAAAGACGGCAGGCTGTCCGCGAGGTGCCCGGCCTCCTTCACCACCAAACCAAGATTCGCATGGGCCTCAGCCAGATCGGGGCGAAGCGCCAAGGCGTTGCGGTAGCAATGGGCGGCGGCCTCCGGCTGACCGCGCTCCTGCACCACCGTGCCGAGGTTGAGCCAACCGGGAACCAGAGCGGGGTCGAGCGACACGGCCCGGCGCAACGCCGTCTCCGCCGCCTTGCGGTGGCCCAACGCACGGAGCAGGACACCCTGGTTGCAGGGGGCCGGGGCGAAGCGCGGCATCAGCCGCGCGGCCTCGCCATAGGCGTCCACCGCCTCCGCGGTGCGGCCCAACGCCTGGAGCGTCAGGCCAAGGTTGAAATGGTTGCCGCCGAAATCCGGCAGCCACGACAGGGCGGCGCGGTGGTGCGCCTCGGCCTCCGCCGCCCGCCCCTGCCGCCGCAACGCATCGCCGAAGGCGGAGCGGGCCACCGCCTCCTCCGGCGTGCCCGGCTCGCCCAGCGCGTCGAGCGCACCGAACAGCCCGGCCAGCGCCGCGGAATCGCCCGGTGCGGCGGCCAGAGCCGAGCGGCAGGCCCCGATCCGGGCGCTGAGGTCGGCGGTCATGGGCGCCGGTGGCTTACTTGCGGACCCAGCGTCCGCCCGACAGCACATACTGGCCGGCAGGAGTCCGCTCGATCAGCTGCTTTCCGGCCAGGGCCTGGACCTGATCCACCGAGGTGCCGTTGCTTCCCGCGATCTCGCGGTAGCGGGCGATGCGCTGGGCGTTGACCTGCTCGGCGAGTTGAGCCGCGGCAGCCGGCGCGCCGGGGACTGCCCCGACCAACCCGTCCGGCCGCTCGCCGATCTGCCCGGCGGCCTTGGCGGCGCCCAGGGCGTCCTGGGCCGGCGCCATCGCAGGAACCGACAGGGCAAGCGCCAGGACCAGCCCGGCGGCGGCAAACATGCGCTTCATGGCTTTCTCTCTCCCTTCGCGCCGCTGTCCGAAGGCAGTCCGAACAGGGCCGGATCGTCCGCGATGGCCTTTTCCAGGTCGCGTTCGACCTTCACCCGGACTTCCTGTTCGATCCGGATGTTCAGGTTGATCTCGATGGGCTTGTCGGGCGCCTCGACCTTGACGGTCGGGGTGCAGGCGCCCATTCCGGCCCCCAACCCGGCGATCAGTGCGGCGGTCAGGACGCGCCGGCTTCGAACGGTGTGTCTCATGGATTCTTTCGTTGGAACTCCGTCATGCGATCACGCACCGTCTCGGGAATGCGGTAGGTGTCCAGGCTCTGCCGCAGGATCCGGTCGAGCGCGCCGCTCACCTTAAGGTTAAGCGCGACCGGATAGCCATCGTAGAATGCCGGATTGGACCCACGGATGGCGATGCCGACCGCCAGCTCTCCGCCAGCCTGCCCCTCTACGGTGGCGCTCAGCGTGTCATAGCGGAAATCGGTCAGCGCCCCCATCAGCAGGGCGGTCGGGCTGCCCTCCTCCCCCATCAGGAAGCTAGGCGGATTCTCGGGATCGTAGCGCAGCGTGCCGGGACCGTCGGCCTCCAGCAGCCCACCGTCCAGATGGACGGAGTCCGTCCTGATGCGCACCGGCAGGCGCCCGCTGACCGTTCCGCTGGCCTCCAGCCCGTCCACCGCGACCATCGCCAGCATGGGACCGAGATGGACTCGCTCCGCCCGCAGCGTCACCGTTCCGCGCGGCGCTGCCGGGTCGATGTCGAACGGGTCCGCCCGCAGCACGCCGCCGGCCCAATGCCACTCGGCCCGCTCCACGCTCAGCCGGCCCTTAGCCCCATAGCCGAAGCGGAGGGTGCCGTCGGTCAGCGGCAACCCGACGTCGAGCAGCTTCACCGCCAGCGTCTGACCGGGCGCGACCACCGGGGGAAGCAGGCTGGGAAAGGACAGAACCCCGTTGATCCCGCTGGCGGCGACCGGCCCGAACTGCCCGGCGAGGTCGGCGAGCAGCAGGTCGCCCTGGGCTTTCAGCGCCGCGCCGTCCCAGGTGAGTCGGGCCTTGGCGGTCAGGGTGCCCACCGTTTCGGCGATCGTGCCGGCGCCCGTCCAATGGGTGAGGACCGGTAGCCCTTTGGCCGGGGCGGTCAGCGTCGCCTGCCCGCGGTGGGTCGCGCCGTCGCGTGTCATGGTCAGGCGCAGCGTCCCGCCGGCCGTACCCCGCGGTGTCGCCAGCGTCACCGCGGAGTCGGCGAGCTGGATGGTGTCGATGGGAATCACGACGTTTCCGCCGCCCGCCGCGCCGCCGTTGCCTCCCGCCGCGGCGGAGCCGGTCAATGGATAGCCGGCGATGCGCAGGACGCCGTCCTTGGCCACGTCCAGCCTCAGGCGGACATCCGCAAGATCCAGCCGTTCGATTCGCCCCTCCAGAAGGACGTCCGTCGGATGGCGGATGGTGAGCGTTCCAGCGACCGTGCCCTGCCGGTCCAGGCGGACCACGGCGCTGGTCTGCTCCACCGACAGGTCGGTCACCGTCACGGCGGCGTCCGGGAAGCCGGCACGGCGCAGCGCCTGCGTGGCGGCGGTGGCGGCCAGATCGGTCCGGTGCTGGACGGCGAGGGCGACCGCGCCACCGATCAGCACCAGCTTCACCAGCACCAACCATCGTCTCAACCGCCGCACGCTTTGCTGCCGCACGCCCCACCCCTCGCCGTCCAGATTGCCATCGGTCTCTTTCGGGTATGAACACCCGAAAGACAGTCTATCGTCCATCGCGGCCGGGGCGCGACCGTGCAGCGTTGGGACAATGATGAGCCGGCGGCGGAAACGGATCGGAAAGGCACCGATGAAGGCAGCCCCGCAGGGCGTCTTTGCATCGGCGCCGGTTTCCCCTATGGTCGCGTCCGCGGAATCGGCACATCGGAGTGTTTCGCATGTTGCGGTGGACGCGCATTCTCATGGCGGCACTGTTCGCCACATTCATCTTCGCTCAGGGGGAGGCCAAGGCCTTGGATCCGGAAAACACCCTCTACCTCGACCTCAAGGACGGCCGCGTGGTCATCGAACTGCGCCCCGACCTGGCACCGAACCACGTCGCCCGCATCAAGGAGCTGACCCGTCAGGGCTTCTACAACGGCGTCGTCTTCCACCGCGTGATCGACGGCTTCATGGCCCAGACCGGCGATCCGACCGGCACCGGCACCGGCGGCTCCGGCAAGAAGCTGAAGGCTGAGTTCAGCAACGAGCCGCACGTCCGCGGCACGCTGTCGATGGCCCGCACGCCGGACCCGGACAGCGCCGACAGCCAGTTCTTCATCTGCTTCGCCCCGGCCTCGTTCCTGGACAAGCAGTACACCGTCTGGGGCAAGGTCGTCGAAGGCATGGAGTTCGTCGACAAGATCAAGAAGGGCAGCCAGTCCCGCAACGGTCAGGTCAGCGACCCGGACAAGATCGTCAAGATGCAGGTTGCCGCCGACGCCAAGTAACGGCGCCGGGGAAGGGATCGCCGATCGCGGCGGTCCTGTTCAGGTGATTGGGGCGGTGAAACCGCGCGCCGCCCCGTTTCCCGCCCCAATCCTCCGGGTCGTCACGGCCCGTTGATCGCCCCGGTCAGCGCCACCAGGAGATCCCGCATGCTGCGGGGCCGGTCCTGCCAGCGCATCGAGAGGCCGCTCAGCAACACCTTCTCGAACCCGGGCGGCACCGTGGCGCCGCCTTCGGCCAGACGGGGCACCCGGTCATTCATGAAGCGGCTGGTGGCATCGGGCGGTGTCTTTCCGGTCAGCGCATAGTAGACGGTGGCGCACAGCGCGTAGACATCCGTCCAAGGCCCCTGCTTTCCGTCCGGGGCGTACTGTTCGGGCGGCGCGTAACCCGGCTTCAGGATCACCGTCAGATCGGCGCTCTTGCCCGCGGCGTGGCGTGCGGCGCCGAAATCCAGCAGTTTGCGCTCCCCTCCGCTCGTCAGGAAAATATTGTCGGGGCTGATGTCGCGGTGGATCAGGCCCTGCTCGTGCACGGCGTGCAGCGCCTTGATGATCGGCGACAGCAGAGTCAGCGTCGGGCGCGCCGCGATCCGTCCGCCATTCTCGGAGACATGCCGCTTCAGGGTCCGCCCGTCGAGAAGCTCCATGACGAGATAGGCGGTCTCGTTCTCCTCGAAGAAGTCCTGGACGCTGACGATCTCCTTGACCTCCCGCAGGCGGGCGAGCATCCGCGCCTCCTCCAGGAACTTCGCCAGCCCGGTGGAGAAGCTCGCCGCGTGCTCGTCCGAGAAGGGGGCGATCCCCGGCGATCCGGCGACGCGGGACACCAGATTGGCGGGGTAGAATTCCTTCACCGCGACCTTGATCTGAAGCCGTTCGTCCCAGCCGAGATAGGTGGCGCCGAAGCCCCCCTGCCCCAGGACGCGGCCCACCAGATAGCGCCCTAGCAGCCGCGTTCCCGGAAGCAGATGGACCCCGTTTCGGTTCGGCACGCGGACCGGATAGCCGCAATCCCGGCACACCTCGCGCGGGGCCTTCGGCACGAAGCAGGCCGGGCATAGGCTCGACGCGGTGGCGCCGACCAACGGTGCCTCCATTGTTACTGCAGCGACGCTCACCGGAAGGGCGATGCTGCGGACCGGCGGAGCCGCGACGGTGGGCAGCGCCGTCGCCCCGCAAGGCTCGAAGGCGGACCGCGCCGCCGGCTGGTCGCGCAGGGACGACGGCTTGGCCGGCGGCAGTTGCATCTGACTCAGACGGTCGAGCAGTTCGTACAGGCGGCGGACCTCCGCCTGGGCGATGTCGTCGCTCTGGGCGCCGGCCAGTTCGGCCTGGAACTGCGGCTGGCGGGCCGTCTCCAGAATGTGCTGGCGCAGGACGGAAAGCGCCCCGCCGTCGCCGATCAGACCGGAACAGGCAAGTTCCGCGAGGCGAATGATCCGGCGGCGCGGCAGCGGTTCGATCTGGCGCAGCCGCTGGACGAGCCGGCCCCGCCGGACGAAGTCATCGACCACCGAATCCGCGCGGGCGGCGATCCGTTCCCGATCGTGCTCCGGCAGCGCCGAACCGCGAATGGCCTCCACCGCGCCGGTCAGGGCCTGCCGCACCAGCGCCGTGTCGGGCGTCTGGAGCACCATGGTCTCCACCAGCAGCTCGTTCTTCAGCGCGGCGTCCAGCGCGTCCACGATCTCACCCATGTGCCGCTCCGCGGCCGGCACCGTGGAGACGGCGGCCAGATAATGGATTCGGCAGATCAGGTCCGGCTGCGTTTCGCTGAGCCCCACGATGGACCGCCGATAGGCGCTCGCACCACCCTGCTCCAACCGGCGGGAGTAGCGGACGGTCAGCGCGTCGGCCATGGCCGATCCGCCGGTCAGCCCTGACGGGGTCAGCAGATGCCCCATCAGCGCGCGCAGCAGGTCGGCTTCCTGTTCCGCCGTGCCGCGCCCGAGCGTTTGCGGCGCGCGAAGCTGGCGCCGGATGCGCTCCAGAACCATGTCGCGGGCGGCGGGCAAGCGCCCCTGGCGGAACAGGCCGTTGAGAACGCCCAGCCGGTTCGGTCCGAACGCCTCCATCGGCACGCGTCCGAACAGAAGGTCGCACAGCCTCACCAGCGGTGAGCCACCGGCCGGCGTGTTTCCGAACAGTTCCTGCGTCGCGGCGGGCGAGGCCAGCACGTCGCCGATCACCTCGTCCAGCGCGGTGGACAGGGCGTCCTGCCGCTCCGCCGGAAACAGCTGGATCAGAGCGTCGAGCTTCGACGCCCAGGTCCGACGTTCCTCAAGCTCCAGGCAAATCGCCGCGCGCAGATCGAATCCCGCATCGCCGGTCGGCGATTTTCCCGGTGCGCTGCGCAGGATGGAATCGATGAGGGCACGCCCCCGCCCCGCCCCGGTGAAGGCGAGTTGGGTGGCGCGGGCCTTCGCCACGGTTTCGGATAGCGCGTTGTCCAGCGCACGGCGGCGCGCCTTGGCATCCTGGCCGGGAAGGCGGGCCTGCACCGTGGCGACCCGGCCCAGGGCGGACTCCATCAGCGTGGCCTTGGCCTGCAGCGCCTTCAGATGCCGGCTGCTGTGGATCAGCTCTGTCGGGGTCAGCACGAGGCTGTCGAGATGCGGACGCAGCGCGATGCCGATGACCATCCGCGCCGGCCCGCCATGGTGATCGGCAAGCGTCTGGCACAGCACCGCCTCGTCGAGCGTGCCGGCGGGGCCGGGTGCCCCTGCGGAGGCGGGCGTCCTTGAGGCGGGCATTGACACGGGCAGCCTATGGGCAGGATCGGCGTGGCGGCGAATGGCCTGGACAGTCGGCCATAATCTGCGCGGTCCGGTAAACAGCCGGTATACGTCGGCCGAAATGACCGAACGGTGTGGTTGCACCGCGGCAGAGGATGTTTGCGCAGAGGTGTTGCAAGGGGCCATCGGGCTTGGACCGTGGCACACTTTTGCGCGCAGCCCCGCCCTTCCCTTCCCCTGCGGGCTGTGCGATACCCGAACCGATACCGGCGCCCAACCACCGCTGGCAGGAGATCCGGATGGAGCAGGTCGAGTTGGACCAGGGAATCGGCGCCCACACCCTCACGCTGCATCGCAGCGCTGCGAACGGCTCCCTGGAATGCACGCTGTGCCCGCGGCACGGCGGCGTCGTTGCCCGCCTCGCCTGGCACGGCGCGGACGGAACGATCGACCTCCTGCGCCCGGCCACCGATTGGGCGTTGCGCCACGGCTCGGCCAACGACATGGGTTGCTTCCCGCTTGTGCCCTTTTCCAACCGGATCGGCGGGGGGCAATTCAGCTTCGACGGGCGACAGGTGCGGCTTCCGCTCGACGGAGACGGCAACCCGCATGTCATCCACGGCCATGGCTGGCGCGCCGCCTGGACGGTCGAGGAGGCCGCCGAATCCGCCGTGCGCATGGTTTTCCGGCACCCTGCCGACGCTTGGCCCTGGCGCTACCGCGCGACGCAGACCGTGGTGCTGGAGGAGGACGGGGCCAGCCTGACCCTCTCCCTCGTCAACGAGGACGACACGCCGATGCCCGCCGGGATCGGGCTGCACCCCTATTTCCCGAAGCCACCGGGCACCCGCCTGACCGCTCGGGTCGACGGCGTCTGGCTGAACGGGCCGACCATCCTTCCGGTGGAGCGCGCCGCGGTGCCGCCCCGCTGGGCCTTCACGGACGGGATCGTCATGGACCGGACCGTTCTCGACAACGGCTTCACCGGCTGGGACGGGGTGGCGGCGCTGGATTGGCCGACGCTCAACCGTCGATTGTCGATCGAGACCGAAGGACCGTTCGGCCATCTCATCGTCTATGCCCCACCGGGCGAGGATTATCTCTGCGTCGAGCCGGTGTCCCACATGACCGACGCGGTCAACCATCCGGAGCAACCGGACACCGGCCTGCACCGTCTCGAACCGGGTGAGGAACTGAGCGGCACCATGCGCTTGCGCCTGGAAACGCTGGCCCGTTAAACGCTCGCCCGTTGAGAGCCGGTCCGCGGCGTCAGCGGCAGCGGACGAAGGTGGCGCCGAAGGCCGGTTGGTCCAGCGTCAGGAACAATCTGTCCAGCCGCGGCGCCTCGGCGGCGTCCAGGCGCAGAACACCTTCCGGCAGACCCTCTTCCCCGCCGAAGGACAAACCTTCCGTCAGATCGCCCTCGCCGGGCGCCAGCGGGCCTTCCAGCGGAAAAGCGGCAATGCGCGGATCGTGCAGGCTGAAGGCCCCGTCGCTGGTGATCTCCAGGTAGGAGGTCCGGCAATCGTCGATCGGTGTCCGGGTGGCCGGATCGGCCTTGGCCCAGCGGCCGGTCAGGGCCGGCACATCCACCGTGCGCTTCGCCGAGACCGGCTTGGCCTGGCCTTGGCCGATAGGCTGAGCCGGGCGTTGCGGGGCGGCGGCGGTGACGGTCAGCGGCTCGTCGGCCAGCGGGGCACGGCGGGCGGCCAGTTCCGATTCGAGCGCTTTGGTGCGGTCGGCCATCTGGCGTGTCAGACAGGCGGCGCGGTCCTTGTTCTTCTTCGGGTCGGCAAGATCGGCCTCCGCGACCGGGCAGGCAGCGTCCCGCCGCTGGACCCAGGCGCGCTGGCCGGCGGCGACCGCCTCCTCGCCAGCCTTCCCGGCCTCGTCGGCCAGCGCACGCAGCGCCGAATCGAGCTTGTCGGCGGCCCCCGCCAGCGATGGATCACGGCACAGCAGGAGCGCGACCGGAGTCTCCCCGGCGCAGTCCGCAGGCTTGGCGGCCTCTCCGCTGGTGTCCGCCGCCACGGCCGTGCCGGCCATCAGCATGCCCGCCAGAAGAATCGCTGCCCGCATCGCACACATCCCTTACGCCGGAAACGCTTCCAGGACGGCTTTGACCTGCCGCTGGAAATCCTGGTCGCTGCGATAGCGCGTCAGGACCGTCTTGTCACGCTGAACGAGGAAAAAGATGTCCTCGCGGCTGGGCAGGGAGCGCGGATTGGGCTTGTCCAGCAGGTCCCCGTTCCAACCGATCCGCGCCATGAAATAGACGGCACGGGAATTCAGCATGAACAGCTTGTTGTCGGGCGCCATTTTTTCCCGACGCAGCAGGGCGTAGAGATAATAGTTTCGTCCATGAAAATAATTGACGTAGATCGACTGCAGCGCCGCAAAGCGTTCTTCAGGGCTCGTGTATTTCTTGATCTGCCGTTCCAGCTTGAATCCCGCGAAGAAATACTCCCGCGCCTCGTTTTCGAAGGAGAAGGCGGAGCCGCGGATCTGGGTGAGTTGCTCCCCATACTTGCGCAGAACGCGTCCCATCAGCAGTTCGAGGAAGCGCCGCTCCGCCGCGAGGTCGTCGGGAGACTGCAGGATCATCTCGAAGACATGGCGGAGATGATAGGGGTGCCGGACCACGATGACCGGAACGCTCGACGCCGGGCGTTTCTCCGGTCCCCGCCGCTCCCCAAGCATGGTCGCCGACGGCGACACCGAGGCGATCACAGAGGAAATGGTGTCCTGGATCTTCCAGCGCCGCTTCGCCTGCGCGGATTGCTTGCCGATGTGGAAACGCGCCAGCCGGCGCTGCCACCGGCTGCGCCACGTCTCCTTCGGCGCCTTATGGGTCGGCAAATTGGCGACGACCAATGGATTGCCGAGCATATCCGCCGGAGGCGGCAACGGGTTGAAGTTGAAGTATTTGCCGGTGACGACTCCGCGCGTGGCACCGCCGGGCGCTCCATCGCCCGCAGATGCACCGCCACCCAAGGACAGGCCAGCCAGCGTCGCCATTTCCGATTCACACTCTGCCTGGGTCGCTCCCGTCCGGCGAACGGGGCCGGCGGACAGGAATTGGGTCTTTATAAAGCGGGTGGAGCGGTGAAGAAAGGCGCAACCGGTCCAATATGCATCTGCTTGTTTTTTGTGCAACCAGTTCGTGCCGCGATTGCGAAGGCGCTCTGGTCTGCACGAACTCTTCAATGGTACTATGCCCTCGCCCGCGCGGCGGAGAGCCGCAGGGGACCGGCCAGCGCAGACAACGGGTGGAACTTCATGGCGATCCACGTCGCTCTCAACCACAAGACCGTCTACCGTTACGACCGTTTGGTCAATCTGGGGCCACAGATCGTCCGGCTCCGCCCGGCTCCCCACTGCCGCACCCCGATCCTCAGCTATTCGCTGCGCGTCACCCCGAAGCATCATTTCCTGAACTGGCAGCAGGATCCCCAGTCCAACTACCAGGCCCGCTTCGTCTTCCCGGAGAAGACCCGCGAATTCGTGATCGAGGTCGATCTCGTCGCGGAGATCGCGGCGATCAACCCCTTCGACTTCTTCCTGGAGGAGAAGGCCCAGACCATCCCCTTCGCCTACGAACCCTGGCTGGAGCGCGAGCTGCGCCCCTATCTGGAGGTGGAGGAGCCGGGGCCGCTGCTGGCCGATTACCTGACCGGCATCTCGCGGGAACCGGCGGCGTCCATCAACTTCCTGGTGGGCATCAACCAGCGCCTTCAGACGGACATCGGCTACGTCATCCGCCTGGAGCCCGGCATCCAGACCTGCGAGGAGACGCTGGGCAAGCGCACCGGGTCCTGCCGCGATTCGGCGTGGCTGCTGGTGCAGATCCTGCGCAACCTCGGTCTGGCCGCGCGTTTCGTCTCCGGCTACCTGATCCAGCTCACCGCCGACCAGAAGGCGCTCGACGGCCCGTCCGGCCCCGAAGAGGACTTCACCGACCTGCACGCCTGGACCGAGGTCTTCCTGCCCGGCGCCGGATGGGTCGGCCTCGACCCCACCTCCGGCCTGCTGGCGGGCGAGGGACACATTCCGCTGGCCTGCACGCCGGACGCCTCGTCCGCCGCCCCCATCTCCGGCCTCATCGACGAGTGCGAGGTGGAGTTCGGGCACGAGATGTCGGTCACCCGCATCTATGAGGCGCCGCGCGTCACCAAGCCCTACACCCCCCGGCAGTGGGCGGGGATCGAGGCGCTGGGCCACCGCATCGACGAGGAGCTGACCGCCGGCGACGTGCGCCTGACCATGGGCGGCGAGCCGACCTTCGTCTCCATCGACGACATGGACGGGGCGGAGTGGAACACCACGGCGCTCGGCCCCAACAAGCGCAAGATGGCCGCCGACCTCGTGCACCGGCTGGCCAACCGCTTCGCGCCGGGTGGGCTGCTGCATTTTGGCCAGGGCAAATGGTATCCCGGCGAATCGCTGCCGCGCTGGGCGATGACCGTCTACTGGCGCCGCGACGGCGAGGCGCTGTGGGCGAACAGCGACCTGCTGGCCCGCGAGGACACCGACTACGGGCACACGGCGGAGGATGCCGGCGCCTTCCTGGTCACGCTGGCGAAGAAGCTGGGGCTCGACCCGGCGCTGGTGCTGGCGGCCTATGAGGACCCCTGGCACTACCTGCGCCGCGAATCGCTGCTGCCGGTCAACGTCGATCCGCTGGACAGCAAGCTGGAGGACAAGGAGGAGCGCGCTCGCCTCGCCCATGTCTTCACCCGCGGCCTGAACGAGCCGGTCGGCTTCGCCCTGCCGATCAACCGCAAGGTGACCCAGCAGGGGCCGGTGTGGCTGTCCAGCGCGTGGCCGCTGCGCCAGGAGCGGCTGCTGCTGATGCCGGGCGACAGCCCGGTCGGCTTCCGCCTGCCGCTCGGCTCGCTGCCCTGGGTGTCGCCGCAGGACTATCCCTACTCCTGGGAGACCGATCCCTTCGAGGAGCGGGCGCCGCTGCCGCCGAACCGGGTGCCGCTGCGCCAGCACGCCCTTCGCGAGGAGGCCGAACGACAGGACGCCTCCCGACGGAACGAGCGCGTCCAGCGCGCCATGGCCGAAGTGCGCAGCGAGATGCCGGAGCACGGCAAGTCCGCCTGGTGGGTGGTCCGCACCGCCCTGACCTGCGAGGCGCGCAACGGGCGCATTCACCTCTTTCTGCCGCCGATGAACACGCTGGAGGACTATCTGGCGATGCTGGCGGAGATCGAGGCGACGGCGCTCGAACTGGACATGCCGGTGGTGATCGAGGGTTACCAGCCGCCGAAGGACCCGCGCCTGAACTCGCTGGCCGTCACGCCCGACCCCGGCGTGATCGAGGTGAACATCCACCCCTCCCACAGTTGGGACGAGCTGGTCCGCAACACGCTGGAACTTTACGAGGACGCCCGCCAGTCGCGGCTGGGTGCGGAGAAGTTCATGATCGACGGGCGCCACTGCGGCACCGGCGGCGGCAACCATGTGGTGATGGGCGGCGCCACCGCGGCGGACAGCCCCTTCCTGCGGCGGCCCGACATGCTGCGCAGTCTGATCACCTTCTGGCAGAACCACCCGTCGCTCTCCTACGCCTTCTCCGGCCTGTTCATTGGCCCGACCAGCCAGGCGCCGCGCGTGGACGAGGCCCGCGACGACGCGCTCTACGAGCTGGAGATCGCCTTCAACCAGATCGACAAGGCCGCCGCGACGGGCGATTGCCCGCCCTGGATGGTCGACCGCGTGCTGCGCAACCTGCTGACCGACGTACAGGGCAACACCCACCGGGCGGAGTTCTGCATCGACAAGCTCTATTCCCCGGACAGCTCCACCGGGCGGCTCGGGCTGGTCGAGTTCCGCGCCTTCGAGATGCCGCCCCACGCGGAGATGAGCCTGACCCAGCAGCTTCTGCTGCGCGCCCTGGTCGCGCGCTTCTGGAAGGCGCCCTACAAGGGCAAGCTGGTGCGCTGGGGGACGGAACTGCACGACCGCTTCATGCTGCCCTACTTCGTGCAGCAGGATCTGGCGGACGTCATCGCCGACCTGCGCGACCACGGCTATCCCATCGAGGAGCGCTGGTTCGACCCGCACATGAACTTCCGCTTCCCGGTCTACGGCCACGTCAACCAGCGCGGCATCTCGCTGGAACTGCGCATGGCACTGGAGCCCTGGAACGTCCTGGGTGAGGAGCCGGGCGGCGGCGGCACCGTGCGCTACGTCGACAGCTCGGTCGAGCGGGTGCAGGTGCGGGTCACCGGCCTGACCGACGCGCGCTACGCCATCACCTGCAACGGCCGCCGCGTGCCGCTGATCCCCACCGGGACGGAAGGCGAGTTCGTGGCCGGCGTGCGGTACCGGGCGTGGCAGCCGCCCTCCTGCCTGCACCCGACCATCCCGGTGCACACGCCGCTGGTCTTCGACATCCTGGACCTGTGGGCGGGCCGCTCCATCGGCGGCTGCACCTACCACGTCATGCATCCGGGCGGGCGCAACTACGACACCTTCCCGGTCAACGCCAACGAGGCGGAGGGGCGGCGCCTCGCCCGCTTCTTCCCCTTCGGCCACACCCCCGGCCCGATGGAGACACCGGCGGAGGAGCGCAACCCTCAGTTCCCGATGACTCTGGACCTGCGGCGAGGCTGATCGGTCCTCAGCCCCCGGCCGGAATACGCCTTTCGGCCGGGGGGCGCCGATGCGCCGCTTGCATCGGCGGGAGCGGGCGTTCACACTTGCTGCGCATTGCACCGCCGTGAACGTACGATCCGAACCTTGGCCGACCGTGATTCGCCCTTTCTTGACCCCAGCGCGCCCCCTCCACCGGGGCTGCGTCCGGTGCCGTTCCTCCAGGGGTCGCTGTTCGGCGAGGCCGACGCCATGGGCTATGGCCGCGGCGAGGTCTATGACGAGATGGTCACCGGCCAGGGCCGTCTGCGCCCGCACTGGCAGACCTTCATGGGCACGCTGGGCCCCCTCGACCCGGAACTGATGGCCGAGCGGTGGGAAGAGGCGCGGCGCCTGCTGCACCAGAACGGTGTCACCTACAACATCTACGGCGACCCCAAGGGGATGGAGCGGCCCTGGCCGCTCGACATGGTGCCGCTGCTGATCCCCTCCCACGAATGGAAGGCGGTCGAATCGGGACTGATCCAGCGCGCCACGCTGCTGAACGCGGTGCTGGCCGACATCTACGGGCCGCAGACCCTGACGCGCAGCGGGCGGCTGTCCCCGGCGGTCATCCACGCCGACCCCGGATTCCGCCGCGCCGTGCACGGCATTCCAGTGCCGAACGACATCCACCTGCATTTCTACGCGGCGGACCTTGCCCGCGCGCCGGACGGGCGCTGGTGGGTGCTGTCCGACCGCACCCAGGCGCCGAGCGGCAGCGGGTACGCGCTGGAGAACCGGGCTGTGCTGGCGAAGGTCCTGCCGGACAGCTTCCGCCACTGCCAGGTGGAGCATCTGTCGCCCTTCTTCGAGGCGTACAAGGAAACGTTGCTGTCGCTGAGCCCGCGCCGCGACCAGCCGCGGATCGTCCTTCTGACGCCCGGCCCCTACAACGAAACCTATTTCGAGCACGTCTATCTGGCCCGCTACCTCGGCATCACGCTGGTGGAGGGGGCCGACCTGACCGTGCGCGACCGTCAGGTCTATCTGAAGACCCTGTCGGGGCTGGAGCCGGTGGACGTCATCCTGCGCCGCCTGGACGCCGACTTCGCCGACCCGCTGGAGCTGCGCGCCGACAGTTCGCTGGGTGTGGCGGGTCTGATCGAGGCGGTGCGTGCCGGCAACGTCGTGGTGGCGAACGCGCTCGGCTCCGGCTTCATGGAATCCATGGCGGTCAAGTCGTCGCTGCCCATGCTCTGCCGCCATCTGCTGGGCGAGGAGCTGAAGATGCCCGGCGTCGCCGTCTGGTGGTGCGGCAACGACGACGAGCGCGCCTACGTCATCGAGCATCTGGACGGGCTGGTGGTGAAGCCGGCTTTCCCGTCCCTGTCCTTCGAGCCGATCTTTGGCGCCGACCTGTCGGCGGGGGAGCGCGCCGCCCTGGTGGAGCGCATCAAGGCCCGCCCCTGGTGCTACGTCGCGCAGGAACGGCTGGCCCTGTCCACGGCACCGGTCTGGCAGGGCGGGCGGCTGCAGCCGCGCCCGCTGGTGCTGCGTGTCTTCCTCTGCGCCCGCCCGGACGGCAGCTACACCGTCATGCCCGGCGGCCTGACCCGCGTGTCCACCGAATCCGGGAAGCTGGTCGTCTCCATGCAGCGGGGCGGCGGCAGCAAGGACACCTGGATCCTGTCCGGGCGCCGGGCCGAGACCACACCGGCGACGCCGCGCCCGCAGCCTGCCCAGGAGCCGCAGCCGGTGCCCAAGGCGGCCTCTGCCGACCTGCCCAGCCGGGTGGCCGACAGTCTCTACTGGCTGGGCCGCTACGCGGAGCGGTCGGAGGGCACGGTGCGCCTGCTCCGTTCCACCCATTCCCGCCTGACCGACGGCAACGTGCCCGGCGCGTCGCTCCAACTCCGCCCGCTGCTCCATCTGATGGCCTGGGAGGGCATGATCCCCTGGGACCTGACGCGCGTCACGGCGCTCGGCGGCGGGCGGGCGTTGCGGGCGGCGCTTTACAGCTCGGTCGTCGATCCGGACCATCCCAACAGCCTGCGCGCCCAGGTGCAGCGGGTGCACCGAACCGCCTATTCGGTGCGCGACCGCCTGTCGCTCGACATGTGGCGGGTGGTGACGATGCTGGAGCGGCAGAGCCAGCCGCCGGCGCACAAGCTCGACGCCGCCGCCATGCTGTTGCGGCTGGACGACCTGATGACCAGCCTCGCCGCCATCGCCGGGCTGGAGCAGGAAAGCATGACGCGCGGCCAGGGTTGGCGCTTCCTCGACATCGGGCGCCGCATGGAGCGGGCGCTCCACATCATCTCGGTGATGCGCGGCATCCCGGTCCACACGCTCGACCGCCAAGACGAGCCGGTGCAGGTGGCAACGCTGAGCGTGCTGCTGGAACTGGGGGAGAGCGTGATGACCTACCGGTCCCGCTATCTGACCAGCGTGCGCCGCCGCCCGGTGCTTGAGTTGCTGCTGGCCGACGATTCGAACCCGCGCGCCCTGGATTTCCAATTGGCGGCGCTGGAGCGCCATGTGGCGGCCCTGCCCAGCGGTTCGCAGGCCGTGCCGGGCGACACGGCCGCCTCGGCCCGCTCGATCCTCGGCGCCGCCCGCGCCTCGCTGCGCGCGCCGGAGGCTCTGGACTCGGGCACGGCCCTGCACACGCTGCTGGACTCGCTCGCCCTGTCTTTGCCTGAGATATCCAACCTCCTGACCCACGCCTATTTCAGCCATGCCTTTGCCCGACCGGCCTGACCTCTCCCCGACCATGGCCGGCGCGGCCCCCGCTGACGAGCACTCCGGTGACCGTTTCGGCGTTCGCTTCCGCGTGCGCCACACGACCCGCTACGACTATGGCGAGGACGTGTCGGTGTCGCACCATCTGCTGCACCTGACGGCCCGCCCGCACCCGCGCCAGCGCGTCCACCAGAGCGCGCTGACCATCCTGCCGGCGCCGGCGGTGCAGTCGTCCCACACCGACTATTTCGGCAACACCGTCACTTACGTCGCGATGCAGGAACCGCACCGGCAACTGGTCGTCACCGCGGAGAGCGAGGTGGAGGTCGGCCCGCCCCCGACGCTGGACGCCGCGTTTACCCCATCCTGGGAACATGTGCGCGATTCGTTGGGCGGCCTGACCGGCCCGGAGGACGGTGCGGAGGTCGTCCAGTACCGTTTCGACAGCACGCTGGTGGCGGCCAGCCCGACGCTGCACGACTACGCCGCGCAGTCCTTCACGCCCGGCCGCCCGGCGGCGGAAGCCGCGTTGGACCTGATGCGGCGCATCCACGACGACTTCACCTTCGACCCCGCCGCGACGACGATCGCCACCCCGATGGCCGAGGTGATGCGGCACCGGCGTGGCGTCTGCCAGGACTTCGCCCACATCGTGGTCGGCTGCGTGCGGGCCATGGGTCTGCCGGCCCGCTACGTCTCCGGCTATCTGCGTACGCTGCCCCCGCCGGGCCGGCCGCGCCTGGTGGGCGCCGACGTCAGCCACGCCTGGGCGTCCGTCTGGTGCGGCGCCGAGACCGGCTGGATCGACGTCTGCCCGACCAACGCGCGCCGCGCCGACCAGGACTTCATCACCATCGCCTGGGGCCGCGATTACGACGACGTCAGCCCCGCCCGCGGCGTCCTGATGGGCGCCGCCGGCCACACGCTGTCCGTCAGCGTCGATGTCGAGCCGCTGGAGGACAACGGGGCGCCCTGATCCGGGCGCCCCGCATTCTTTTTCACCGTCCGTCCCAAATCAACGACCGACGATCACTCCGCCGGCTGCGGCTGCGCGCCCGTGGGGTGGCTGGAGGAGCCGTCCACTGCCGGGAAGGGCTTCTTCTTCGCGATGTAGCTGTAGACGGTCGGCACCACGAACAGCGTCAGGAAGGTGCCCAGCAGCATGCCGCCGACGATCACCGCGCCGATGGCCTGCCGGCTCTCCGCGCCGGCCCCATGGGCGTTGGCGAGCGGCACGGCGCCCAGCACCATGGCGCCCGTGGTCATCAGGATCGGGCGCAGACGCAGCACGGCGGCTTCCTCGACCGCCTTGCGGATGTCCACCCCCTCGCGCTGGAGCTGGTTGGCGAATTCCACGATCAGGATGCCGTGCTTGGTGATCAGGCCGACGAGCGTCACCAACCCGATCTGGCTGTAGACGTTCATCGTCCCGCCCGCGAAGTGCAGCGCGGCCAGCGCGCCGGTCATCGACAGCGGCACCGTCAGCATGATCACGAAGGGGTCGATGAAGCTCTCGAACTGCGCCGCCAGCACCAGATAGATGAAGGCCAGCGCCAGGATGAAGACGAAGTAGAGGCCCGTCGCCGATTCCCGGAACTCGCGGCTCTGCCCCGCATAGTCGGTCTGGGCGGTGGCCGGCAGCACCCGGTTCGCAGCATCCTGGAGATAGCCCAGCGCCTCGCCCAGCGAGGTGCCCGGCGCCAGGGTGGCGGTGATGGTGACGGAGCGCAGCTTGTTGAAGTGGTTCAGCTCCTTGGGCGCCACCCGCTCCTCGATGTGGACGAGGTTGGCGAGCGAGATCATCGCCCCGGTGTTGGTGGCGACGCCGGCTTCCGCCGCCATGGTCGGCGTGCCGCGGACGTAAATGGACGCGATGTCGTCCGGGTTGCGGCGGTCGACGTCGCCGACCTGGACCACCACGTCGTACTGCTTGCCCTCCTTCTTGAAGCGCGTGACCTGCCGCCCGCCCAGCAGGGTTTCCAGCGTGCGGCCCACCGTCTCCACGTCCACCCCGAGATCGGCGGCCTTGTCGCGGTCGATGGTGATGCGCAGCTCCGGCTTGTTCAGCTTCAGGTCGGTGTCGAGGTTGGTCAGACCGGGGAACTTCCGCGCCTCCGCCATCAGCCCGTCCACCATTTTCTGAAGCTCGTCGTAGGGCAGCGAGCTTTGGATGACGAAGTTGACCGGCTTGTCCACCGGGCTCTGGCCCAGCGACGGCGGGTTGGTGACGAAGGCCAGGATGCCGGGGATGCCGAACATCTTGGGGAAGAGCTGGGCGGTGATCGCCTGCTGCTTCACATCGCGCTCGTCCCAGTCGATCAGGCGGACGAAGGAGATGCCCTGGTTGACCACCGGGAAGCCGACCACGACGAAGAACTTCTCGACGATGGGGATCTGGCGGAACAGGTCCTCCATCCGCTTGGCGTAGCTTTCCGTGTAGTCGAGCGTCGAGCCCTCCGGTGCGATGGCGATGCCGACGATGGTGCCGCGGTCCTCGACCGGCGCCAGTTCCGACTTCAATCCGGTGAACAGCGTGTAGCTGAGCCCCGCCACCACCGCGCCGACCAGCAGCACCAGCGGGCGCGCCTTCAGCGACAGGCGGAGCAGCGCCCGGTAGCCGTTGGTCAGCCCGTTCAGCAGCCGCTCGATGGCATTGTAGAGCGCGTTGTGCTTGGTCTGGTGCTTCAGCAGCTTGGAGCACATCATCGGCGACAGCGTCAGGGCGACGAAGCCCGAGACAATCACAGCCCCCGCCAGCGTCAGCGCGAACTCGGAGAAGAGGCGGCCGGTGCGGCCGGTCATGAAGCCGATTGGCGCGTAGACCGCGGCCAGCGTGATGGTCATCGCGATGACCGCGAAGCCGATCTCCCTCGACCCCTGCAAGGCCGCCTGGAAGGGCGGCACGCCTTCCTCGATGTGGCGGTAGATGTTCTCCAGCATCACGATGGCGTCGTCCACGACGAGGCCGATGGCCAGCACCATGGACAGCAGAGTCAGCGTGTTGACCGAGAAGCCGAAGGCGTACATCAGTGCGAAGCCGCCGATCAGCGACACCGGGATGGTGACCAGCGGCACCAGCGTGGCGCGGAAGCTGCGCAGGAACACGAAGATGACCAGAACGACCAGGACGATGGCCTCGAAGATCGTGCTGAACACCGCATCGATGGACTTCGCGATGAAGACGGAGCTGTCATAGCCGACATCCACCCCCATGCCGTCGGGCAGGGCGGCGCGGATCTTCGGCAGCGCTTCGTTCACCGCCTTGGACACGTCCAGCGGGTTGGCGGTGGACTGCTTCACCACGCCGATGGCGACGGCGCCACGCCCGTTGAAGCGGGCGCTGACCCGCTCGTCCCGCGCCCCCAGCTCGGCCCGGCCGACATCCTTCAGCCGGACCAGATAGCCGCCGTCGTCGCGCAGGATGATGCGGTCGAACTCCTCCGGCGTGCGCAGGTCGGTTTCGGAGACGACGGTGAACTCCCGCGCCTTGCTCTCGACACGGCCCGCCGGAATCTCGACGTTCTGCTTGCGCAGCGCGTTCTCGACGTCCTGCGGGGTGACGCGATAGGCGGCCATGCGCTGCGGGTCGAGCCACAGCCGCATGGCGAAGCGCCGCTCACCGAAGATCCGCACCTGGGCGACGCCGGGCAGGTTCTGCAAGCGGTCCTTGACGTAGCGGTCGGCGAAGTCCGTCACGTCCAGCGGCGAATGGCGGTCGGAGGAGAAGGCCAGATAGATGATCGGCTGTGCGTCGGCCTCCACCTTCGCGATGACCGGCTCGTCGATCTCGTTGGGAAGCTGGGCGCGCACGCGGCCCACGCGGTCACGCACGTCGCTGGCCGCCGTGTCCACATTGCGGTCCAGCCGGAAGCGCAGGGTGATCTGGCTCTTCTCCGCGCGGCTGATCGAAGACATCACATCGATGCCCTCGATGCCCGACAGCGAGTCCTCCAGGATCTGGGTGACCTGGCTTTCGATGATCTCGGCCGACGCGCCCTTGTAGGTGGTCTCGACCGTGACGACGGGTTCGTCGATCTTCGGGTACTCGCGCACCGACAGGCGCTGGTACGACACGATGCCGATCAGCATGAGCGCGAGGCTCATGACCGTCGCCAGGACGGGCCGGCGGATGGAGATGTCGGAGAGGACCATCGGCTCAGCTCCCCGCCGGCTTGTTGTTCACGACCATCACCGGGGCACCGTCGCGGATCTTCAGTTGGCCGGCGGTCACCACCACGTCGCCGGGCTGCAGGCCGGCGGTGATCTCCACCTCGGCGTTGCGGCGCTCGCCCAGCGTGACCGTGGTCTGCACCGCCTTGCCCTCCACCACCTTGAAGACGAACTGCTTGTTGCCGAAGGCGCTCACCGCCTGCTCCGGCACCAGCACGGCGTTGGGAGTCTGGTCCAGAGTCAGGGCCACCCGAGCGAACAGGCCGGGGCGCAGCGCGCCGTCGCTGTTGGGGACGCGGGCGCGGATCACCACGGCGCGGCCGTTCACGTCGACCAGCGGATCGATGGCGTAGACCGTGCCGTCGAAGGTCCGCCCGCCGAAGGAGTCCACGGCGACCTTCAGGGTCTGGCCGGTGCGGACGGTCGGCAGATACAGCTCCGGCACCCGGAAATCGAGCTTCAGGATCTCGATGGCCTCCAGGTTCACAATGTCCTTGCCCGCAGCCACCACGTCGCCCACCGAGACCTTGCGCAGGCCCAGCACACCGTCGAAGGGCGCCGTCAGGGTCAGCTTCTCCAGTTGCGCCTTGGCGAGCTGAACCGCCGCCTCGTCGGACTGGAGCTTGGCGAGCGCCTGCTCGCGGTTGCGGGCGGGGCCTGTGCGCTGGCGGTACAGCTCGTCGGCGCGGGCCAGCTCGGCGCGGGAGAAGGCAATGCTCGCCTGCGCCTGAGCCAGCGTGGCGCGGGCGATGGAGTCGTCGAGCCGGATCAGCACCGCCCCCTTCTTCACCGCCTGCCCTTCCAGGAAGGCGATCTCGGAGACCTTGCCCGCCACCTCGGGCCGGATGACCACCGATTCGCTGGACAGCAGCGAGCCGACCGCGGTGACTTGGCGCGACACGGTGCCGACCTTGACCGGCGAAGCCTCCACCGGCATCGGCGGTGCCCCGCCCGGCGCAGGAGCGCCGGACGACGCGCCGCCGGGGGACGGAACCTTGCCGGCGAGCAGCGTGTTGATGGTTCCGCCCTGCTTGACGAAGTACCAGTAGGCGCCGCCGCCGAGAGCGACCAGAACCAGAAGGGCGACGATGCGAAGCGTGTGGCGCATGAATACGGAACCCGCACAGGCCCGCCGGCCCGCCGGACGGGCGCGCGGGGCGTTTCGTGTCAACCGGGCCGCTGTGATGGGCGGGCGGTAAACTGAACTATATCGTTCAGTTCAGTTCCGGAGTCGAGACGGTTGCAAGGGTTCAGGCGCGCAAGGGCGGCGGCTCGGGTTCCACAACCCGGCCCTTCTCCATCTCCAACCGCGCGCCATCGGGAAGAATCACCGTCAAATCAGCGGGTTGACCGGGCCCGACCGCCGTGCAGCCGCCGCGCGGACGCACCGGTCCGCCATCGAGGCAAAGGCCGGGCGCGCAGCAGGGTGCCTCGCCCGCCGGTAGAACCGCACGAATCCGATCGCCTTCGATGCGAAGATCGGCCAGCAGGGCGCCATCCGCGCCGGGTGGCGGGGCTCCCTCGCCGAGGTCCGGGGATTCGATGCGGGCGCGCTTCAACCAGAACTTCCCGGACGCCAGCAATCGTGCGAGCAGACAGGCGGAGGTGGACGCGCTCATTCCCCGATCCGATGCAGTGGCGGCAGGACTGTCGTTCGGCCGATGACTCAGCCTGTCATGGAAGCGTAAAGGAAGTTTTGCTCCGGTTGGACTCTTGAACACGTCGGGGAAATCGGCGATGTGACAATCCTTGGTCCTCCGACCCTCGCGTTCCAAGGGGTGCCCGATGCTGATCGCCCAGATGTCCGACCTGCATGTGACGGCCCCCGGCACCATCCCGACCACCGCCTACGACACGAACGCCCGCCTCGCCGCCGCGGTGGCCCACTTGAACGCTCTGGTGCCGCGCCCGGACCTCGTCCTCATCACCGGCGACCTCGTCAACGGGCCGAAGCCCGGCGAGTACGAGGCGCTGTTCGCCCTGCTGGAACCGCTCTCCATTCCTTTGCGCGTGCTGCCAGGCAATCACGACGACCGCGAGGAACTGCGCCGGACTTTCGCCGGCACGGGCTGGATGCCCATGGCCGGTCCCTTCCTTCACCACGCGGTGGAAGAATTTCCGGTCCGCATCCTGATGCTCGATTCGGTCGTCCCCGGTTCGGCGGTGGGGGGCCTGTGCGCCGACCGGCTGTCCTGGCTGGCGCAGCGTCTGTCCGAGCAGCCGGAGCGGCCGACGGCGCTGGCGCTGCACCACCCGCCCTTCGATACCGGGCTGGCCTTCCTGGACACGCTGCGCTGCCTGGAGGGTGCGGAGGAGTTGGGGCGGCTGGTGAGGAGCCGCCCGAACGTCCGGGCCGTCCTGTGCGGCCACACCCACCGCCAGACCGCGGTCGCGTGGAACGGGGCGCATGGCTACGTCGCCCCGTCCGTGGCCTACCAGATCGCGCTGGATCTGGCACCGGAGCCGCCCTACCGCTGGACGGAGGAGCCGTCCGCGCTCGCTCTTCATCAATTCTGGCCGGATGGCATGGTGGTGACTCATCTGAGCGTGATCGGCGACTATCCCGGCAGGGAGTTTTCCCGCAAAGCCAGGAACTCCTGAAAATTGGCGCAGCGTCCGGCAGCCTGCGCGGCCATGTAGGCGGCGTTCAGGGCGCGCTTGGCGCCCAGGGCGGCGGCGAAGCGGTGGCGCAGCGTAGCGTCGGCGATCCGCAGCCCGTCGCCGTCCAATCGGTCGAGAACATGGCGGTAGCAGAGGTCAGCCCGCGTGCCGCTGTCGGCGGAGCAGGTGATCGACCCCTCCCGCTGCCGGTACTCATAGAGCGGCTCCAGCACCAGCGGCAGGCGACCCAGCCGGTCGAGGACCTGAATGTTGAAGACCACGTCGTCGCAGAAATCGACGCCCTCCTCCCAGCCGGGGACGAGGTCGCGACGGACCACGAAGAACATTGGGACGGAGGTTCTCAGAAAGACCGCCGCGTCCAGCGTGGTGGTCCCGGTAGCGGATGGGAACAGGGTGGAGAGCGGCAAGCCGTCGCCGTCGCGCACCACCGCCACATTGTCCGCCGCCGCCCCCTGCGCCGCCGCCAGCGGGGCCAGCCGCGCCAGCCGGTCCGGCTCGAACCGGTCGTCGGCGTCCAGCGGGGCGATCAGTGGCAGGCGCGCACACCGTAGCCCGGCGTTGCGCGCCGCCGGGGCGCCGGATCCGACGCGGCCGGTTCCTGCGAAGGTCAGGCGCGAGTCGGCGATGCCGGCGGCCGCCAGAAGGGCGCGGTAGTCGGCGCCGTCGTCGCTGACCACCACCGCTTCCCAGTGGGGAAAGCTCTGCGCCAACAGGCTGGACACCGCGCGGGCGATGGTGCCCTGCGCCCGGTAGGCCGGAATGATGACCGAGACGCCGCCCCCGATGCCCCCTTCCATGCACCGCCCTCCGATTGTGCAAGGGGCAGTGTGCCTCTCCTTCGCGATGGTCGGCAAGCGGCGATCCGCACCGATGCGGCTAGCCTGAGCGCGACTATGACGGCACCGGGGTGGGATTTGGCGTCGCGGCCCGTTGAACAAGGAACCGATACGGGCTATGTGGAGAAACGAGTGGCGTGGTTCGGTCCCCATCCGACATCCCAGGCCCCCGCAAGCCAAAGCCCCCCGGTAGACACGCCGACCTCAGGGAGTTCAAAAACGATGGCGCAAGACGGATACACCCGCTTCGACGACGAACCCGAGCAGGAGCCGGACGAGAAGTCGAAGGAAAGCGCCCCGCCGCCGTTCGCTGCCGTGCAGTCGAACCTGTTCAAGGCGCGCACGGTGCTGATCTTCGGGCAGATCGACATGAAGCTGGCGCAGGCCGTCTCGGCCCAGCTGTTGGCTCTGGCCCACGAGAGCAACGACGACATCACGGTCGTGGTAAACTCCCCCGGCGGCCACGTCGAGGCGGGCGACACCATTCACGACATGATCCGCTTCGTGAAGCCGCGCGTGAAGATGCTGGGCACCGGCTGGGTCGCCAGCGCCGGCTGCCACATCTTCCTGGCCGCGAATAAGGAAGACCGCTACTGCCTGCCGAACACCCGCTTCCTGATCCACCAGCCGCTGGGCGGCACCGGTGGCCGGGCGACGGACATCGCCATCGAGGCGAAGGAAATCATCCGCATGCGTGAGCGTCTGAACCGCATCATCGCGCGCGAAACCGGCCAGCCGGTGGAGAAGGTTTCCAAGGACACCGACCGGAACTATTGGATGCTGGCCGACGAGGCCCGCGAATACGGCATCGTCAGCCACATCATCGAGACCTTCGACGAGCTGAAGTAAGCGGTCCTCCGGAACGCACGAAGCCCCTCTCCAGCGAGAGGGGCTTTTTTTATGGCCGCGGCTTGGCTTGAACGATCAAGCCCGTCAAATCAGCCGCTTACACGACGATGTTCAGATTCTGCCCGCGCGTGGCCGTGACGTTTCCGCCGGACGAGGACCCATCCGAACCGCCCTGAAGCAATGTGGCGATCGCCTGATCCTGCTGTTGCGCAGTCTGGTTCAGCGTCTTCACGCCGAAGTCCATCTGTCCCTGCGCCTGCCGCAAGCCGACCGCGGCACCCAGGGTGGAGGAGGAAATGTCGAGAGCCATCGGAGGATGCCTTCAAAGGAAACAGGCGGCCAAAGGAAACAGGCGGCCCGACGCCGTACGGTCCGCGCGGCGTCGGTCAGATGACCACGTTGACGGAACCGGTCCCCGCCGGGGGAGCGGCCGCCGCGTGGGCCACCATCGGTGTCGAGGCTACCACCGGCGACATGTGCGCGGAAGTCCCCTGTGACGGGCCGGAACGCCCCCCGCCGGCCCCGGACTGACCCGAGGCCCATCGGTGCACAGGGGAACCGTTGGCGGAGGTCCCGCTCTGGCCGGCGCCGTTCGGCTGGTCCTGCCCTTCCGAGCCGCCAACCAGAAGCTCAAGCGACGCCTTGCCGCTTTTCCGGTCCTTCTGCGCTTCACGGTACTGCCGCAGAGCCGCCTCGGTCGGTATCTGGTCGAGGGTCGCGCCGTCTTCCGGGCTGCGGAACAGCAGAACCAGCCGCGACGCGTCGGCATCGTAACGGTAGGCGGTCTTCGTGTAGCGGGCGGAGAGGGGTTCGGACTGCCCGGTCACGGGGTCCTTTGCGGGCGGAGTCCCGGTGTCGGCCCCGGTTTCAACAGCGTCGCTGTTGCGGGCCGTCATGAAGGCCAACGGCCTTGCAGCCGTTGCGGTGGCGATGGCCACGTTCATGACATTACACCGATAATTGGACAATCCAGATCATATACTGCAGCCGCACTCGTGCATTGTAAAGGGTTCGTTCACCTTTTTTCCGGCTATGCCAAAGGACGAAGTCCCATAGGCTGTTTCCGGTACGAAAGCTTCGCATTCCAGGACCATAGGAACCGTCGCCCACCCTTCTCACAGCCATGACGCTTGCGGAGGGGCGCCAGGGTGCTTAAGCCTGTATGCATGGCTACGATCGCGGAAGCGCTGACGCTCGCCCTGGACCACCATCTGGCCGGCCGGCTGGCCGAGGCCCAGCAGCTCTACAACCGCATCCTGGATGTGGACCCGGATCAGCCGGACGCCTTGCATTTCCTTGGCGTTCTGGCTGGTCAGGTGGGGGAGCAGGCGCTTGGCCTGCAACTCATCGCCCGCGCCATCGCCCAGCGACCCGAAGCGGCGGACATGCACGCCAACAGCGGCAACATCCGCCGCTCCTCAGGACAACCAGAGGCGGCGGTGGAGGATTACCGGCGTGCCGTCGCCCTCCAGCCCGATTTCGCGGAAGCCTGGACCGACATGGCGAACGCCCTGCGCAGCCTGGGCCGCTCCGCCGGGGCCATCACCGCCCTGGAGCGCGCCGTCGCCTCCGTCCCCACCCTGGCTATCGCGGTGGAACGCTTGGGCGCGCTGCGGCACGAGGAGGGGCGCCTGCTGGTGGAGCAGGGGCGCGGCACCGAGTCCCTCCGCCCGCTGGCCCGAGCCGCGGAACTGCTGCCGCTGGACGCCGACGTCGCCTTTCTCTACGGCAACGCGCTGTTCGCGATGGGACTGCGGGAGGACTCCACCTTCGCCTACCGCAACGCCCTGGCCATCACGCCGGATTTTCCGTCCGCCGCCTTCAATCTGGGGATTGCGCTGGGTGTCGTGCACCGGCTTGAGGACTCCGCCCGTGCGCTGGAACGGGCCGCGCGCCTGGATCCACGTCATCTCGACGCCATCGACCGGTTGGTCGTCGCCCTCGCATTCCTCGGTCGGGAGGACGAGGCCGCCGCCTGGGGCGACCAAGCGCTGGAACTGAAGGACCGGACGGCCATCGACACGGCACCTGCCCTGCCCCCGTTGCCCGCTCGGCCACGCGGGGCCGAAGCGCGGCGGCACAACGTCATCGCCTTCAGCCTGTGGAGCGGCCAACCCGCCAATATCCACGACCCGGCGGAGATTTTGCGGCAGACCGTGGCGCTCTATCCGGGTTGGATCTGCCGGGTTCATCACGACGGTACCCTTGCCGCCGACCGGATGGCCGCGCTGGCCGCGGCGGGGGCGGACCTCGTGGCATTGGCCTCAGACGCGCCGACCGCCGGACCCTATTGGCGCCTGACCGCCGCCGACGACCCCACCGTGGCGCGCTTCCTCTGCCGCGATTGGGACACGCTGCCATCCACCGACGGAAGGGCCGCCGTCGATGCCTGGGTCGCCTCCGACCGGCCCTTCCACGTCCTGCGCGACGGGGTTCTGCACACGGAGGTGATGTCAGGCGGTCACTGGGGCGGCGTCGCCGGACTGCTGCCCGACCTGTTGCCGCTGGCCGAGCGCCACGCCGCCGCAGAGGCCGACCGGGCGCAGGACCATCGCTTCCTGCGCCGCATCGTCTGGCCGATGATCCGCGACCGCGCCCTGATCCACGACCGCGCCCATCCCCGGCACGGCCTGCCCTTCCCTACGGTGTGAGCGGCTACAGAACCTGCTTCGGCAGGGACAGCAGTTCCTTGCGGATCTGGCCCATGCTGGGGCGGTTGTCCGGCCCGAAGGCGATGGGGCGGCACAGATGCATCGCGGTCAGCCCGACCCGCGCGGTCAACAGCCCGTTGATCACCCCCTGTCCCATGCGGGTGGAGATCGCCGCGGCGATGGAGCCGCCCAGCGCCTCGACGGCGACGTGGTGGGCGCTTTCCGCCACCCCGGCGACGGCGAGGTTGGCAAGCATCCGCCGCAACAGGCGCAGCGATCCGACATAGCCGGGCCGCGCGCCGTAGAGCGCCGCGATTTCTCGCACCAGCTTCAGGTTGCGCCACAGCACCACCGCGAGATCGACGACCGCCGCCGGGCTGAGCGCAGTCGCCACCGCCGTGTCGCGGGACGCCCGCAGGACGGTCTGGTAGGCGCGGCGGTCCAGCGGCCCCATCACCTCGCGGTCGAGCAGGCGCAGGATCTCCGCGTCGTCGTGGGCGTCCGTCACATGGTCGCGCACCCGCTCCAGCGAGGACGCCAGATCGGCACGACCGTCATAGAGGCGGGTCAGCGACCCGGCAAAGCGCTCGGCGTGGCCCGGCTCCCCGGCCTTCGTCACGATCTCGGTGGACAGGCGCCCGGCCTCGCCGCGCAACTCCTCGATCTTGCGCAGGCGGCGCAGCGCGCGCAGTTCGCGCAGCAGCATCGCCAGCGCCGCCCCGCCGGCCACCGTCACGGCGGCGGCCACCAGGACGCCCAGCGCGGCGCTGGTGGCGAAGGCGCGGTTGAACAGGTCCCAGGTGTCGAAGCCCAGCGCGATCAGCACCAGCGCGGCGACCGAGCCGGCCAACCAGCGGCCGAGCCGGCTGCGCGGCCGGTCCTCCGCCAGCAGCGCGGGAAGGCGCTCCGCCGCCGAACCGGCCAGGGGGCCGGCGATGATCGCCTCCTCCTCCGCCGCGGGGACGGCGGCGGCGCGGGTGGGGTCCAGTTCCATCGGCGGGACCCAGTGGCGGTCGCTGGTGCGCTCGCTCATTCCAGATAATCCCCCAGCAGGAACTGCATGGCCTGATCCAGCCGGATGTGCGGCAGGCCACGCGCCTCGCGGGAGAGGTCAGCGGGCGGCTGGAAGGCCATGAAGTTGTAGGGCCGCTCCTGCCCCGGCGGGAAGTCGGCGTCCTCGGGGATCTCGCCGGGGAACAGCACGGTCGGGCGGTCGCGGCCGAGCGGCACACCGCGCACGCAGCGCAACTGCCGTCCCTCATGCTCGGTCACCACCGTCTCGGTGGATTTCAGGGCGGCGATGGCCATGGTCTCCACCTGCGCCCCTTCGAAGCGGATGCCGGCGCGGGCGTCGGACACCAGCCGGTCCAGCAGATGGCGCAGGCTGTTGTGCTGGTGCGAGGCGACATGGTCGGCCTTGGTCGCGGCAAACAGCACGCGGTCGATCTTCCGGCCCAACAGCCAGTCCAGCCAACTGCTGGACCCGTGGCGGAAGGGCTCCAGACTCAGTTCCAGGGCGCGCTTCATGTCCGCCATGCCCGCAGGACCGGAATTCAGCGCGCCCAGCACGTCGATGAGGACGATCTGGCGGTCGAGCCGTGCGAAATGCTCGGCGAAGAAGCGGCGGACAACCTTGGATTTGTACGCCTCGTAGCGATCCTCCATCAGCGCCCACAGGCTGCCGCGGGTGCGAGGGCGGTCACCCGGCAACGGGCAGAAGGTCAGCAGCGGCGCGTTCGCCATGTCGCCCGGCTCGACGAAGCGCCCCGGCTGGATCAGGCTTAGCAGATTGTCGGAGCGGCGGCAGGCGTGCAGGTAGTCGGTGAACAGCGCCGCGCCGCGCCGCGCCTGCTCCTCCTCCGCCGGGGCCGCCGTGTCGATGGTGGCGAGCCAGCCGCGCCAGGACACCGACAGCTCGTCGCGCGGCGCACGCCCGGCCAACTCCAGGGTGAGCGCGCTCCATTCCGCGAAGGACTGGTGGAGCAGCGGCAGGTCGAGCAGCCATTCGCCGGGATAGTCCACGATGTCGAGATTCAGCGTGGCGACCGGCTGCACCGTACGCTTCAGCATCGCGTTCGGGCGGTAGCGCATGGACAGGCGGAGTTGGCTGATGCCCCGCGTCTCGGTCGGCCAGTGGGGCGCCGGCCCGGTAAGCTCGGCCAGCCGCTGCTCAACCTCGAAACGAGGAACCTGGGCGTCGGGCTGCGGGCGCAGGCGCGAGGCCTGGAAGCGACCGGAGGACACCACGTCGAGGAAGGGAAGCCGCCCGGCCTTCAGCAGGTTGTCGACCAGCGATGTGACGAAGACGGTCTTGCCGGCTCGCCGCAGCCCGGTGACGCCGAGACGGACGTCCTGCTCCAGAATGCCGCCGGAAACGAGATCGCCGGCTCGCCCCAACAGGCGCGAGCCGGCGTCGTACAAGTCGTTGAAGATGGGCACGCGCACGGTCAGCCGGTCCGTATAGGGGACGATCGCCCCTCTATATGGGGGACCGTCCGCCCACGCCTATACCCAGACCGGTGCTTTAGGACGCGCCGAAGTCGAGGTTCCAGGCCTCGTAGCGCTCCGGATCGTTCTCCCAGTCCTCGCGCACCTTGACGAACAGCATCAGGTGGACGCGCTGTTCCAGCATCTCCTCAAGCTCGGTGCGGGCGGCCTGCCCCAGCGCCTTGATCCGGGTGCCCTGCTTGCCGAGCACGATGGCCTTCTGGCTGTCGCGCTGGACATACACGACCTGGGAGATCTTGACCGACCCGTTCTCGAACTCCTCCCACTGCTCGGTCTCGACCGTCGCCGCGTAGGGGAGTTCCTGGTGAAGCTGCTGGAACAGCTTCTCGCGGGTGATCTCCGCCGCCAGAAGGCGCATCGGCATGTCCGAGATCTGGTCCTCCGGGTAGTGCCAGGGGCCTTCCGGCATGCGGGCGGCCAGGAAGCCGCGCAGATGCTCGACGCCGTCGCCCGTCGAGGCGGACAGCATGAAGATATCAGTAAAGATGCCTTCCTGGTTGAAGCTGTCGGCGAGGCCGAGCAGCTTCTCGCGCGGGACGAGGTCGATCTTGTTCAGGATCAGGATCGCCTTGCGGCCCTGCTCCTTCAAGCGGGTGATGATGCCCTGGGTGTCCTGGTCGATCCCACGGCGCGACACGTCGAACAGCAGGCCGACCAGATCGGCGTCCTCCGCCCCCTGCCAGGCCGCCGCCACCATGGCGCGGTCCAGACGGCGCTTCGGCTTGAAGATGCCCGGCGTGTCCACGAAGATGATCTGGCTGTCGCCGGCGATGGTGATGCCGAGCACGCGCGTGCGGGTGGTCTGCACCTTGGAGCTGACGATCGACACCTTGGAGCCGACCATGGCGTTCAGCAGGGTCGACTTGCCGGCGTTCGGCGCGCCGACCAGGGCGACAAAGCCGCAGCGGGGGTTTTCGGGCACATAGGCAGCCTCTTCGGCGCCCTCTTCCGGGCCGCCCTCTTCAAGATCAGCGTCCACGCTCTCGCTCACGCCCTCGTCCTTATCGTCGAAATCGTCGTTTTCAAACTTGTCGCGGCCGTCAGTCATCGACCTGCACTCCCAATTGGCGCAGCAAGGCGCTGGCCGCTTTCCGTTCGGCGACCCGCTTGGACGGGCCTGTGGCCGTCACCGGCTCCATGCCCTTCAGCCGGACCGCGATGCGGAACACCGGCTCGTGCGCCGGGCCGCTCTGCTCGATCAGTTCATAGGTGGGAAGGGGCCGCCCATTGCCTTGCGCCCATTCCTGCAACGCCGTCTTGGAGTCCAGCGGCGGCGGCTCCGCGCGGTCGATCTGCCCGGCCCAGGCGGAGCGGATGAAGTCCCGCGCCTTGTCCATGCCGCCGTCCAGATAGAGCGCCCCGATCACCGCCTCGCAGGCGTCAGCCAGGATGGTGCGGTTGCTGCGGCCGCCGCCCTGAGCTTCCGACGGTGACAGGCGCAGGTAGCGCCCCAGCCGGAGCGCGTCGGCGACGCGGCTCAGCGCCTCCCGACGGACCAGCGAGACGTGCCGCTTGGCGAGCGCGCCCTCGCGTTCGTTGGGGAAACGTTCCAGCAGCCATTCCGCGATGACGAGGCCGAGCACCCGGTCACCCAGGAACTCCAGGCGCTCGTAGGCGAGGCCCGGCCCCTGCTCGGGCCGTCCGCCGCGGACGTTGCGCTCCAGCCCCATCAGGCTGGGATGGGTGACCGCGTCGGCCAGCCGTTGCGGGTCGGCAAAGCGGTGGCCGATGGCCGCGGCCAGTTCCGCAAGGTCGGCGGAATCGGCGCTCACGTCCGCGTCGGACGCCATGGGGGTCCCCCGTTCTTCAGGGCTCACAATAATCGGTCTCCGCGCCCCGGTGCTGTGCGGGGCTCACTTCACGGCGTTGAACAGGCGGCTGAACCGCAGGTCCGCCGGCCAGCGCCACACCTCGAAGAAGCGGGTTCCGTCCTCCAGAGAGAAGAACAGGAATTCGGCGCGCCCGACCAGATTCTCCATCGGGACATACCCCACCTGCGACGGGACGCGGCTGTCCAGCGAGTTGTCGCGGTTGTCGCCCATCATGAACAGATGGTTCGCCGGCACCTTGAAGGCCGGGGTGTTGTCGAGCGGACCGTTGTCCGACTCCTCGATGATGCGGTGGCTGCGCCCGCCCGGCAGGGTCTCCACATACTGGGCAATGCGGACCTCGCGCCCCAGCGCGTCGCGGGACACATAGTCCTCGATGCGCTCGCGCTTCACCGGCTGGCCGTTGATGTGCAGAACGCCGCCGGTCACCTGGACGGTGTCGCCCGGCAGGCCGATGACGCGCTTGATGTAGTCGGTCTTGTTGTCGCGCGGCAGCTTGAACACGGCGACGTCGCCGCGCTCCGGCGCGTGGCCCATGATGCGGCCCTCGAACAGCGGCAACCCGAAGCCGACCGTGTACTTGCTGTATCCGTAGGAGAACTTGGACACGAACAGGTAGTCGCCGATCAGCAGCGTCGGGATCATCGACCCGGACGGGATGTTGAAGGGCTCGAAGGCGAAGGTCCGCACGCCGAAGGCAATGATGACCGCGTAGAAGACCGTCTTCACCGTCTCGGCAAAGCCGCCTGTCTCTTTGGATTTGCCGGTCAAGGCGGTCTCTCTGTTCATGGTCATGCGGGGGGTGCCGTGGAGGTGGTGATGGACGTGTCGGTGGAGGTGTCGGCCGGTTCGGCGCTGATGATGACGAAGGCCTCCGCCATGGGGTACTCGTCGGTCAGCGTCACGTGGATGCGCGCCTGCATACCCGGCGGGGTGATCGCCTGCAGCCGTTCCAGTGCACCGCCGGTCAGGCGCATGGTCGGCTGGCCGGAGGGCAGGTTCACCACCCCCATGTCGCGCCAGAACACGCCGTCGCGGAAGCCGGTGCCCAGCGCCTTGGAGCAGGCCTCCTTGGCGGCGAAGCGCTTGGCGTAGGTGGCGGCCCGCGCGCTGTGCTTGCCGGCGGCCCCAGCGCGGCGCTCCGACTTGGCGCGCTCCACGTCGGTGAAGATGCGGGCGATGAAACGGTCGCCGAAACGGTCCAGCGACTGCTCGATCCGGCGGATGTCGATCAGGTCGTTCCCGATGCCGAGGATCATGAGACGCCTCCGCTTGCCGCACGGGCGTCCTTCATGACGGCGCGCATGCGCTGGAGCGTGTTGCCCAGCCCGACGAAGATCGCTTCGCCGATCAGGAAATGGCCGATGTTCAGCTCCACGATGGTCGGGATGGCGGCGACCGCCCCGACCGTCTCATAACTCAGCCCATGACCCGCGTGGCATTCCAGGCCGATGGCCTCGGCGTGGGCCGCCGCCCGGACGATGCGCTCCAACTCCGCCGCGCGTTCCGCCCCGGCGGGCGCGTCGCAATAGGCGCCGGTGTGCAGTTCCACCACGGGCGCGCCCAGCGCCTTCGCGGCGTCGAGCTGCGCCGGCTCCGGGTCGATGAACAGCGAGACGCGGATGCCCGCAGCGCCAAGATCACCGACGTAGCGCTTCAGGTTGTCCATCTGCCCAGCGACGTCCAGCCCGCCTTCGGTGGTGACCTCGGTGCGCTTCTCCGGGACGAGGCAGCAGGCGTGCGGCTTGTGGCGCAGCGCGATGGCGAGCATCTCGTCCGTCGCCGCCATCTCCAGGTTCAGCGGCAGCCGGATCTCCGCCATCAGCCGCTCAATGTCGGAATCGATGATGTGGCGGCGGTCTTCGCGTAGATGGGCGGTGATGCCGTCGGCCCCGGCCTCGGCGGCGAGCTTCGCCGCGCGCACGGGATCGGGGTGACGCCCACCCCGCGCGTTGCGGACGGTCGCCACATGGTCGATGTTCACGCCGAGGCGCAGAGGGCGGGGCATAGGCTCGAAACTCCGGTGTCGCGCCGGTCCCGCATCCTGCATCCGGCGGGCACCGGTTCTCCCTGCTATATAGCGGTGGCGTGGCGTCGCGTCACGCCGTCATTCGACGACGTGATGCGCGGCGATCCGGGCGGCGAGCGCCTTCAGCTCCTCGATGGGCGGGTCGTGGCGCGGCCAGACCAGATCGGCGCCATCGTTTTCATAGCGCGGCACTACATGCACATGGATGTGCGGCACCGTCTGCCAGCCCGCCGGCCTGTTCGTCTGGAGAAGCGTGATCCCCTCCGGCGAAAAGGCCGCCTGGACGGCGTGGGCGACCTTGTGGACGGTGCGGAACAGGGCGGCCGCCTCGTCCTCCGTCACGTCCAGGATGGTCGGGGCCGGGCGCTTCAGCGCCACCAGCACGTGGCCGGGATTGACCTGCCCGGCGTCCATGAAGGCGAAGGTCTCCGCATCCTCGTACACCACGGCGCAGGGCAGCTCCCCAGCGATCAGGCGGCTGAAGATGGTCGGGCTGGACATGCTTCCCTCGCTCCTGGTGGGCGCTCTGGGCGGGCACAGCCGCGCGGGCTCGCTCACCGCCCGCGGGCGCGCTCCACCGCGTTGATGGCGGGGGTGGCGCGCAGGGCCGCCATGATGTTGGTCAGATGCTTGGCATCCTTCACGTCGATGTCGATCAGCAGCTCGAAGAAGTCGGTGTTGCGGCTGGTGATCTTCAGGTTCGTGATGTTGCCGCCGTTCTTGCCGATGACCGTGGACAGCGTGCCGAGTGAGCCCGGCTCGTTGTTGACCACCAGCGAGATGCGCCCGACATGCTCCTCCGGGCTGTCCGGCCCAATGTCCCAGGCGACGTCGATCCAGCGTTCCGGCGACTCGTGGAAGCTCTCCAGCGTCTCGCAGTCGATGGTGTGGATGGTCACGCCCTTGCCGGTGGTCACGATGCCGACGATGCGGTCGCCCGGCAGCGGGTGGCAGCAGCGGGCGTAATGGACCGCCATGCCGGGGATCAGGCCGCGGATCGGCAGCGGCGCGTTGTTGCCCTTCGCCTTCGGCTTGGGCTTCGGCACCGTGATGGCGTTCTTGTCGTCGCCTTCCTTGGGCGTCGCCACATGCGGCTTGTGGCCGGGGAAGACGGCGTGGAAGACCTCGCGGCCCGAATGCAGGCCCGACCCGACGCTGGCCATCAGATCGTCGGCGCTTGGCTGCTGGAAGATCTTGATGACGCCTTCCAGCGCCTTTTCCGAGAACTCGTAACCTTCCGACTTGAACTGGCGCTGCAGGATGGCGCGGCCCAGCTCGATATACTGGGTGCGCTGCTGGGTGCGCAGGAACTTGCGGATGCGCGCCCGCGCCTTGCCGGTGACGACGAAACGTTCCCAGCCCGGAACCGGGGTCTGGGCCTTGGACGTGATGATGTCGACCTGATCGCCGTTCTGCAGCTGCGTGCGCAGCGGCAGCATCCGCGCGTTGATCTTGGCGCCGACGCAATGGTCGCCGACCTCCGAGTGGACGGCGTAGGCGAAGTCCACCGGGGTGGCGCCGCGCGGCAGCGCGATTAGGTCGCCCTTGGGCGTGAAGCAGAAGACCTGGTCCTGGAACAGCTCCAGCTTGGTGTGTTCCAGGAACTCCTCGGGCTTCTGGGCGTGCTCCAAGATGTCCAGAAGCTCGCGCAGCCAGCGGTACTCACGCCCCTGCTGGGTGCGCGGCTCGCCCTGCTTGTAGGCCCAGTGGGCGGCGACGCCGAGTTCGCAGATCTCGTGCATGTCGCTGGTGCGGATCTGCACCTCGATCCGGTTGCGCTCCGGACCGATCACCCCGGTGTGGAGCGAGCGGTAGCCGTTGGGCTTGGGCGTCGAGATGTAATCCTTGAAGCGCCCCGGAACGACCGGGTAGTGGGCGTGGATGACGCCCAGCGCCTGATAGCATTCCGGCACCGTGTCCACCATGATCCGGAAGGCCATGATGTCCGACAGCTGCTCGAAGCTGACATTCTTGCGCTGCAGCTTGCGCCAGATCGAATAGGCGGTCTTCTCGCGCCCGGTGACCCCGGCGTTGGGCAGCCCCTCCTCGGCCAGCGTGCCACGGAGTTCCTGGATGATCCGCTGGACGCGGTTCTCGCCCTCGGTCCGCAGGCGGGAAAGCTGGGCCAGGATGCTGTCGCGGGCGTCCGGATTCAATTCCGCGAAGGAGAGATCCTCCAGCTCGTCCTTGACCTGATGCATGCCGATCCGCTCGGCCAGGGGAGCGTAGATCTCGATCGTTTCGCGGGCGATGCGCTTGCGCTTGTCCGGATTCTTCAGATGGAACAGCGTGCGCATGTTGTGCAGCCGGTCGGCCAGCTTGACCAGGAGGACGCGGATGTCCTCCGACATCGCCAGCACCAGCTTGCGGAAATTCTCGGCCTGCTTGGCCTGCTCGCTGTGCAGTTCCAGGCGCGACAGCTTGGTCACGCCGTCGACCAGACGGGCGATCTCCTTGCCGAAATGCTTCTCGATGTCCTCCAGCGTGGCGACCGTGTCTTCGACCGTGTCGTGCAGCAGCGCCGTCGCGATGGTCCCGGCGTCCAGCTTGAGCTGGGTCAGGATGCCGGCGACCTCCAGCGGGTGGAGGAAATAGGGATCGCCCGAGGCGCGGGTCTGCGAGCCGTGCGCCTTCATGGAGAAGACGTAGGCGCGGTTGAGCAACTCCTCGTCCGCCGAGGGGTCGTACGCCTTGACGCGTTCGACAAGCTCATATTGCCGGATCATGGCACCCGACCCGGCGCAGCGTGCGCCATGAAGTTTCGCAAACGATTGGTTGGTCGACGGAAAGGGGGGCCGTCGGCCCCCACAGCCGGTCGCTGTCGGTCAGCGTCAGAGATCCCCGTCGGCATCGCGGCCGACGACGTCGTCCTCGGTCTCGCCGAAGGCCGCCGCCGGGTCGCTCTCCATGTCGGACAGCAGGTCGTCGCCTTCGCCGACCTCCTCCGCCTCGCTCATCCCGTCCTCATCCTCCAGCGACGTGTCGCCGCGGGCTGCCCAGTCGTGCTCGCCGGCCATCAGCTCGACGATCTCCTCCTCGGGCTCGTCCGGCTCGACGTGCTTCTGGTGGCCCTTGATCAGGGCGTTCTTCAGATGATCCAGCATCACCGTCTCATCGGCGATCTCGCGCAGGGCAACGACCGGATTCTTGTCGTTGTCGCGATCGATCGACAGCGGGGCACCGGACGCGACCTCTCGCGCGCGCTGGGCCGCCATCATGACCAGTTCAAACCGGTTCGGAACCTTGAGGACGCAATCTTCGACGGTAACGCGAGCCATACCAAACCAACTCCGGGATCTGCGAAGGCATCCGAATATATTGATGCGTTCGCGCCTGCGCAAGCGCTTCGAGCCCTGTCGGGTGCGGCCGCCGTACCCCGCCCGCGGCGCGACCCTGCCCGCGCTCCCCCTTGCTCGCGCGTAGACGACCTCCTACTTTACTTATCTGGTGAATCGCAATTTCGCGTATGCCTGACATATAATTCAATCCATCGTGGAAGGATTACGGAATTGGATCGGAATACGACTTTGCCGAAAGATGTTACGAAGCTCTTTTATAAGGAAGAGCGTCTGGCGATGTTCATCGACGGCGCCAATTTGTACGCGGCTGCCCGGTCCCTGGGCTTCGATATCGACTATAAGCGTCTTCGCGACGGCTTCGCCTCCGAAGGGCGACTGGTGCGCGCCTTCTACTACACCGCGTTGGTGGAGGATCAGGAATATTCGCCGATCCGGCCGCTGGTCGATTGGCTGGACTACAATGGCTACACCATGGTGACCAAGCCGACCAAAGAGTTCACGGACGCCTCAGGCCGGCGCAAGATCAAGGGCAACATGGACATAGAGTTGGCCATCGACGTGATGGAGATGGCCGAGCGCGTCGACCACATCCTGCTGTTTTCCGGCGACGGCGATTTCCGCCGGCTGGTCGAGGCGGTGCAGCGCAAGGGTGTGCGGGTCAGCGTCATCAGCACCGTGCGCTCCCAGCCGCCGATGGTCGCCGACGAGTTGCGCCGTCAGGCCGACAACTTCATCGAGCTTCAAGACCTCGCCCCCAGCATCGCCCGAGTCCACCATCACCGCGAGTCGATGGGGAGTCCGGGCGCTCCGGGTGTGCCGGACATGCCCGGCCAGGGCGGCCCCTACGCCAACTTCTGAGCGACGCCGCTCACCGCGGGGGCGCTTTCCGGTCAGTGCCCCGCGACGGTGACTTTCAGAGCGCCGGCCGGAAGCTGGAACATCATCAGATAGGTCCGCTGGAGCGGGCTGCGGTTGTCGTCGGAAACGATGTAGACAAGCAGGTCGCCCTCCTCACCGGGCCGCACCGCCAATCCTTCGAAATTGTCGGTCAGCAGCGGCGGCTCCAGGCGCGCCAGTTCCACCCCATCCATCGTCGCGCCACCGCGCAGAGAGTCCGCCGGCACATGGACGATGCGCGCCGCCCAGCCGCCCAGCAGGGACACCCGCCGCTCCAGCACCAGCACCCCACCGTCCGGCAGCGGAGCCGCGGCAGTGGGGCGGAAGCGCGGCGCGGCGCGGTAGGTCAGCGGCTGCCAGTCTCCCCGCGTTTTCAATGCGGCGGAAGCGATCCAGGCGTGGCGTTCGCGGACGCCGTCGTCGTCGCCCTCCTCGATGGCCAGGATGCGGCCGTCCGGCAGCGCGGCCAGCGCCTCGACCCCGCCGTTCGCGGGGGCGTTTTCCAGACCGGGCGGCACCGGAAGCTTCCGCGGGGTTCCCTCCGGCCGGTTGGCGCCATCGTAACGGAGGATGCGATGATTGCGCTCGAACGGCACCAGCCAGCCGCCGCCCGGCAGGCGGACGAGGTCTTCCGAATCATTGAGCCGGCCGCGGTAGTCCGGGCTCTTATCGAGGATCAGGGGACGGACATCGTAGTGTCCGGCGCCCGCCAGACGCCCCTGGGCGTCGTAGGACAGCCGCCCCGTGACGCTCTTGCCGTTGTCGGAGACGGCGGCGAAACGGTCGCCCGAGTCGCTGACCCAGAGGCCGGACAAGCCCCCCACCCCCGCCCCATCGGGCAGACGGAGGGCGCCACGAAATCGCAGAGCGCCAACCTCCGCAAGAGCCGGGCGGTCCGGGTCGAGCGCAATCGGAACGGAGGACTCGGCCGGTCGGCCGTTTCCGGCCACCGCGGCGCAACCGCCGGCCACGGCCAACAGGGCGCAAAAGGGAATCGCAAGGGTTCTCAAACGCATGGCGGCACTCATGCCACGACGGGGCGGCCGGGGAAACGCATTTTCCGGCTTGCCCCGCCTGCCCGCGACTCCGACCCTTTGTCCGCCGGGATCATAAGCCCTGCCTCTCCGTCCGAACGTGGACGAACGAATTGGATATGCGCAGAGGGTTACTTCCTCAGAACCAGCTCGGGAGTGGGTTCAAGCGCATAAATTGTTCTGTACCTAAGGAAAACATTGCCAAGCTTCAGCCGAGAATCGCGTGATGCCCAATCCCCTCCGGTCCCAGCCGGTCGCCCTGCCTGCTGATCGCCCCGCCACCGGTTCGGGAGCGCCGGAGGACCCAATCGCGGAGCGCATCCGCGAGTTGGAGGCCGAACTGCGCGAGCTTCAGCACCGGGCCAAGAACAGCCTTCAGCTCGTCATCAGCCTGCTCAAACTGCAGACGGGCCGCATCCGCGACCCGGACGCCCGAGCCGCCTACGAGCAGACGCTGGTGCGCATCGAAGCGCTGGCCATTCTCTACCGCCAGCTCCACGAGTCGGGCACCGGCACCCATGTGAATCTGGGCCGCTACATCGAATCCCTCGCCGACGCGGTGAAGCACGGGACGCCCGGCGGCCTCGCCAACGTGCCCATCGAGGTGAAGAGCGACCCCATCCAGATCGGCCTGTACGAGGCCATGCCGCTGGGCCTGATCACGGCGGAGCTGATCACCAACAGCCTGCACCACGCTTTTCCGGAGCAAGGCTGGATCCGCGTATCGGTGACGCAGGAGAACAACGGGCGCGCCCGCCTGATCGTCGAGGACAATGGGCGCGCCCTGCCCGCCGGATTCGACACGACGGCGGAGGACGGGCTTATGCTGGCCGAGGCGCTGGCTGCCCAGCTCGGCGACACGCTGAACACGGAAAGCGACGCCGCCGGCACCACTGCCAGCGTGTCCTTCCCAGTGTGACGACTCAGGCTGGCTCCCCGTGGCGGTCCTGCGGGGCGTCCTCGGGACCGTGGTCGTGATGCTCGTGGGGATGCTCGGGCGGCGGAGCCGTCTTGATGGTCCCTGCGAACCAGTCGCTGATTGCCTGCACCGGATCGGTCTCCAGCGTGGTCACCGGCTCGATCCCGCGGCGCTTCATGTGCTTGATGAAGCCCTCGCCGGAGGAGCCAGTGATCACCACCCGCACCGCGTCGATGGGGTGCGGGCGCCCGTCGCCGGCGAGGTGGAGCACCTCGTCCTCGGCCAGTTCGATCCGCTCGACCTCGACGGGTGTGCCTCCCGCCTCGGCCTCGAAGACCAGGAAACGGTGGGTGCGGCCGCCATGGGTGGCGATGCTGCGGTAATCCTGCGTGCCGACGGCGAACCTCATCCCACTTTCCCCATAAAGCCCAGCAGCCTTACCGTGGCACGGCGTACCGCCGCGCACACTGAGGGAGGTCAATGCGCGTTAGAGGATTTCCGTTTCGTCAGAGCGGATAACGTCCGTCCATTTGCGCTCCAGACGGCGCAGCGTGCGGTAGGTGACCTCGAAGTCCTGGCTGTCACCGTCGCTGCGGATCAGGCCGTCCGAGTGGACGGACGCCATGTGGCGCAGCCGCTCGCACAGCTCCAGCCCTCGGGCCGACAGCTTCAGCCGGGCGGCGCGCTTGTCGCGCGGCGAGGCGGAGCGGTCCACATAACCGCTATCCACCAACTGCTTCAGATTGTAGGAGGCGTTGGAGCCGAGATAGTAGCCGCGCTCGATCAGGTCGCGCACGCTGATCTCTCCATTGGAGATGTTCAGCAGCATCATGACCTGCACCGGGCTGATGTCGTCGATGCCGATGCGGGACAGCTCGATTCGCAGAACGTCGAGGAACCGGCGGTGCATCCGTTCGATGATCCGCGCCACCTCATGGTACATCTGGGTGGCGGAGGCTTTGCGCTCCGCGTCGTTGCGCTCGGCGTCTTCGGTCGGCTGGGGCTGAACGAGCGTCGTCATGGGCCTCGGGTCTGCGTGGGGATCGGGGGAGCACGGCCTTCCTTGCCCGACGCACCGTAGGGACCTAACTGTTTAATTTATATTAACTGTGATGGCGGCACGAAGGCGCACCGGACCTTTTCCAAAGGTTGGCACGCCTTCGCCAAAGATTGGATAAGGCAAGGACTGGATAAGGTCAGATCCAGCTGTCGTCTCCACCGCCATCGCCGCCGCCGTCATCGAACGAGGCATCGTCGGTCTGATAGTCGACGTTCTGGAGGTTGTTGTCCTCCGGCGGGAAGCCCTGGTCCGCGCCCGGGTCGGCGGAGTCGCCGTAGTAATTGTTGATGATCGTCTCGCCATGGCTGGCCGTCTGGCCCGCCGCCGCTGCGGCCTCGCCGAACGGACCCGGCGAATGGCTGAGCATCGAGGAGATGGCGCTGGCCGCCAGCATGCCGCCGGCCACGCCCGCCGCGGTCTGGGCGGCACCGCTCAGGAACCCGCCGCCGCGCGGCGCGTATCCCTGCGGGCCGAAGCCGGGCTGCGGTGCGTAACCGGGCTGAGGCGGATAGCCGGGCTGCCCGTAACCGGGTTGCCCGCCCGCCTGCGGAGCGGCCCCCCACGGGCTGCGCGACGGCGCCCCGGGCGGCTGCATCGGCGGCTGCATCGGGTTGTAAGCCGGCCCCTGCGGAGACGGAGGAACTTGAGCGGGCCGCTGCTCCGCCGGGCGGTTGCCCCCGCCAGCCCATGGGCTGCGCCCCAGCCCGAGCGCGTTGGACAGGAAGCTGCCGCCTGACGGCTGCGGTTGGGTCTGCTGGGCGCGGGCCTGCGCCTCCCTCACCTGCCGCTCCAGATCCTCGATGCGCTGCTGGGCGGCGGTCAGCGCCTGCTGCTGCACCAGGACCGATTGTGCCATGTAATAGGCGGCGGCGGGCTGGCCCTGGAGCATCTGCTGGATGAAGCGTTCCGCCTCCGGATCGCGGGGCTGGTTCTCCACCTCGCGCAGGTGCGTGAACAGATCGGAAAGGAGGGTGCGTTCCTCGGGCGTCATGATCGTCTCCTGTGCGCGCTCCGTGCGGGCGCGCCATTGATGTGGCGCACCGCACCCCCGGTGCGCAAGGGTCCCGGCCCCTGCGGAGAACGCTACCCGGCCTTGCGCTCTGCCGCCTCCGCGGAGGGCTCCGACACCAGGGCCGCGCGGACGGCGTCGTCCACCCGCTCCAGCCAGACGAAGCTCAGCCGCTCGCGCACCGCCGCCGGAATGTCGTCGAAATCCTTGCGGTTGCGGGCGGGCAGCATCACCGTCTTCAGCCCCGCGCGCTCGGCGGCCACCACCTTCTCACGGATGCCGCCGACCGGCAGCACCAGACCGCGCAGGCTGATTTCCCCGGTCATCGCCGTGTCGGAACGGATGCAGCGACCGGACAGCAGCGACACCAGGGCCGTGAAGATCGCCACCCCGGCGGACGGCCCGTCCTTCGGGATGGCGCCGGCCGGGACGTGGATGTGGATGTCGAAGCGGTCCAGCCCCTCCGGGTCGAGGCCGAGATCCCTCACTCGCGACTTGACGAGGCTGAGAGCGGCCTGCGCGCTCTCCTTCATCACCTCGCCGAGTTGCCCGGTCAGGATCAGGCGGCCCGAGCCGGAAAAGCGGCTGGCCTCGATGAACAGGATGTCGCCGCCAACCGGGGTCCAGGCGAGTCCGGTCGCCACGCCGGGCACGCTGGTGCGCATCGCCACGTCGTTCTCGAATCGCGGTGGTCCGAGGATCGCCGTGAGGTCCGCCGGCTCGACCCGCATCCGCTCGACCTCCCCCTCGGCGATGCGGACGGCGGCGTAGCGCCCGACCGCACCGATCAGCCGTTCCAGTTGGCGGTTACCGGCCTCCCGCGTGTGGTCCCGGATGATCGCCCGCAGCGTGTCGTCGGGGATCACCAGCTGGTCCGCCGTCAGCCCGTTGGCGGTAAGCTGGCGGGCCAGCAGGTAGCGCTTGGCGATCTCCAGCTTCTCGTCCTCGGTGTAGCCGGACAGCTCGATCACCTCCATGCGGTCGCGGAGCGGCCCGGGAATGGTGTCCAGCATGTTGGCGGTGGCGATGAACATCACCTTCGACAGGTCGAAGGGCACGCCCAGGTAATGGTCGCGGAAGGTCGCGTTCTGCTCCGGGTCCAGCACCTCCAGCAGGGCGGCCGACGGGTCGCCGTGGAAGCCCTGCCCCAGCTTGTCCATCTCGTCCAGCATCAGCACGCAGTCGCGCGTCCCGGCCTTGCGGATGGCCTGGACGATGTTCCCCGGCAGCGCCCCGACATAGGTGCGACGGTGGCCGCGGATCTCGCTCTCGTCATGGACGCCGCCCAGCGAGACGCGGGCGAAGGCCCGCCCGGTCGCCCGCGCGATGCTCTGGCCGAGCGAGGTCTTGCCCACCCCCGGCGGGCCGACGAAGCACAGGATGGGGCTGCGCCCCTCCGGGTTCAGCTTGCGCACCGCCAGGAATTCCAGAATGCGGCGTTTGACCTTCTCCAGCCCGTAATGGTCCTCGTCGAGGATGCGGCGGGCCTCGGCGATGTCGATGCGGGATTCCGACCGGCGGTCCCACGGCATCTCGATCAGCCAGTCCAGGTAGCTGCGGACCATCGAGTATTCCGCCGCCGCCTCCGGCATGCGCTCCAGGCGGCGCAGTTCCTTCTCGGCGTGCTCCCGCACGTCAGGCGGCATGCCGGCCTTGGCGATGGCGTCCTGAAGCTCGCCGATCTCGGCCTGACGCCCCTCGTCAGCCTCTCCCAACTCCTTCTGGATGGCGCGGAGTTGCTCGCGCAGCAGGTATTCACGCTGCCGCTCGTCCATCGCCTCGCGGGTGCGCTCGCGGAGGTCGCGGGACAGCCGCAGCACCTCGATCCGCCGGGCCAGCAGGCCGCCGACCTTGTCGAGCCGCTCCGGCAGGACGACGGTCTCCAGCACCTCCTGCTTCTCGGCGGGCTTCAGGTCCATGTAGCTGGCGGTCATGTCGGCGAGTTCGCCGGGACTTTCGATGGCCTGCACGGCGGCCAGAAGCTCCTGCGGGGCCTGGGGCAGCAGTTGCAGCGCCTCCACCGCCTCGTTGCGCAGGTTCAGGAAGCGGGCCATGACCTCCGGCGTGGCGGTGTCGCTTTCCTCGACCATCTCGACGCGGGCGGCCATGAAGGGATGGCCCGGCACCCATTCGACGATGCGGAAGCGCTGCTGCCCCTGGCACACCAGATGGTGCGAGCCGTCGGGCGTGGTGACGTAGCGCAGGATGCTGGCGGTCGTGCCGACGCGGTGCATGTCGGCGCCGGTCGGGTCCTCCACCGCCTCGTCGCGCTGGAGCAGGATGCCGACCGGCCGTTCGGTGCGGGCCGCCTCCTGCGCCGCGGCGACCGAGCGCGCCCGCCCCACCGTCACCGGCAGCACCACACCCGGAAACTGCACGAGGTTCCGGACGGGGATGACCGGGATCACATCCTCCGGCAACCCGGAGGCGGGCGGCGAGGCGGATGGCGTCTGGGGAGCCGGTGTCGCTTCGGCAGCGTGCTCATCAGTCATTCGAACGTCCTTCATCCCATCTTGTCGAGCGTCAGCACGAGGCAGCCCGCCGACAGCTCGCGCCGTCCCATGCGGAAGGCCCCGGCGGGCAGCTCGATCCGCCGCTCGAAGCGGCCGTGGGGAATCTCGAGGCGGTGGATGATCCCGTCGCAGCCCAGCGGCAGGGTCCGCTCCCCGGCAACCACCAGAACGCCGTCCTCGACGGCGACGTGAAGCTGTTCCGCACCGACGCCAGGAAGGGCGACGACGATGGTCACCGCGTCCTCCGTCTCGTAGACGTCGATGGGCGGGGTCCAGCAGGCGCGGCGCGGGCCGGGCGGGGCCGGGCGGAAGAACTGGCGGTGCAGCCGCTCGGCACGGTCCAGCAGTTCGACAGCCTCCGACCACATGAAGGAAGCGGGGTCACGGCGGGGCGGCATGGCGTCTCCTTGGAGGAATGGCTGTGATGGACGTCAGATGCCGGCGCCGGTATCCGCGGAGGCTTGGGCAAGGTCCCGCGGTTCGGAATCCTTCTCCTTCGCCCGCTCGTCCTCCTCCTGGAGTTCACGGCAGGCCCGTTCCCAGTGTTCGGCGCGGCGGCCTTCGGGGCGCCCCTCCTGCTCCCAGATCTCGTAGGCACGGTGGCGGATGCGGTGTTCGTCCATCGCGGCGTTCCCCTCCTTCCCGCCCCGGCCGCAGGCATGGCCCGTCCGGCCGCAAGAACCGGGGCTCCTTCGTCCCTTCAGCAACGGTGGGGAGTCGCAGGCGTTCCGCCGACCATGCGGACATCAGACGGAAGAAAGGGCCGATGGCCCCTTTCGGGTTCGGGGCTTTAGAACCGGTCCGGCTCGTCCGTGGGATCGGGGCGGCCCGCCGCCTCGTCGTGGCCGCTGCGGTTGCTGAGAAAAACCAGGGCCATCAGCCCGATGGCGACGGCGCTGGTCAGCACGGCGCCGCCGACCAGGGCGAGCAGGCCCGGCAGGCTGAGGCCGAATAGGTCGAAGCCCGTCGCCGCCCAGGCGGCGAACAGCGCCGCCAGGACGATGACGGGACAGGCGATCAGGAAGACGCGGAGCCAGGACATGCACGCTCTCCAGCCGGTGCCGGGAAGCCTCTACATGGCCGCCCGGCACGGCGGAGGAAAGCCCGCCGCCTGTTTCCGTCAACCGGACGGCGTCAGTGGGAGAGCAGCAGCGGCACCGGGCAGGTGCGCAGGACATGACGCGTCCCGCCGCCGCGGTGCAGGAAGGGGAAGCCGTAATGGCCGTGCGCGCCCATCACCAGCAGATCGGCCCCGGAGTCGATGCTGCGGGCCAGAAGCGCGTCCATGGCGCCGATGTCGGTCACCGTAAAATGCGTCTGGTCGGCCGTCACGCCGTGCAGCGCCAGATGGTCGAGCAGGCCGATGCGCTGCGGCTCCGTCCCGGCTGGCGGGGCGGCCTGGGTCAGAACGGTGATGACAGTGACCTCGTCGGCCGCCTGGAGGAAGGGCATGGCGTCGGACAGGGCACGGGCGGCCTCGCGCTCGGCGTTCCAGGCGACGGCGACGCGCTTGCCGATCACCGGGAAGGTGCCCGCGAAGGGCAGCACAAGCACCGGTCGGCCCGAATTCAGCACCACCTGCTCGTTCAGTTCCTCCGGCGCCACGCCGTCGGCGGGGGCGCTGCGGTCGAACTGGCCGAGCACCGTCAGGTCGGCGAAGCGCGACCAGATGATGACCTCGCGGATGACGTGGTTGTGCTCGCCATGGGTCAGGCCGTGCCACTGGCCCTGCAGGCCCGACGCCTGGAGCTTGTCGCGGAACATCGCCTCGCTGCGGGCGGCTGCCTGCTCCAGATGGTCGCTGGAGCGGCGGGCGATGACGCTGGTGGCGCTGCGGTCCGGCTGGGCGAACAGGCCGCGCAGGAAGGCGCCGCTGGTCTTCGCCAGCGCGATGGCCGCGTCGAGGCGGGTTTCCACCTGCGGGCCGGAATCGAGATGCACGAGGATGTGCTTGTAGGCCATAAAACTCCCTCCCGTTGTTCTTGTTCGGGCGGGCGTGCCCGGAGGCGACGCGCCGGCACCGATTGTTCCTCTTGCGGCGCCGCAACGCCAGCAGGAAAAAGCCTTCCGGAAGGATGGAATAGGCGTTTCCTCAGAAGCTCATGCGCAAGCGGGCGGTGAAGGCGTGGTTGTGGCCGTCTGCCCCGGACAGTTCGCCGCGGTAACCCACCGAGGCGCTGACCGCCTGCCAGAGCTGGGCCGACAGGCCGGCGCCGATCACCAGGGAGTCGCGGCCGTCGCCGCTCGGGCTCACGCTGTTGGCGGCACCGCCGGGCAGGCGGATGGTGACGGTGCGCGCGTCCTCGGCAAACTGGTGCTCCCAGGCGATGCCCAGGCTGGGCTGAAGCACCGTCCGCCCGATCTCCACGACGGTGGAGGCTTCGGCCCCGACGCTGCTCTCCAGCGATTCGGCGCTCTGCCGCTCGACGCCGAGCGACAGCAGGCCGGCGCCGCTCTCCTGATAGCCGTCGATGCGCGTGTGGATGTAACGCAGGCCCAGCCGCGGTCCCAGCGCCACCGGCCCGAGCTGCGCCGTGTAGCCCCCGGCGACCGACAGGGCGTAGGTCCGCCCATCCGTCTCCGCCGAGGCGTTGGGGAACGGCGCGAAGCCGGTGTTCCGGTCGATGTCGCCGTAGCGGTCGAAGGAGACGCTGCCCGCCACGGCCAGCAGGAAGCCCCGCGCCTCGGTCACCGCGTGCAGGCCGATGATGGTGCTGGTCATGTCCAGCGTGCCCGCCCCCTCGTCCAGCCTGGCGCGGCCGCGCGACCCGCCGACCGACAGCCCGACGCGCGAGGCCGGCCCGACCGGAAGTTCGGCGCCGACGCCGCCCGACTGGGTGTTGAAGCGGAAGCCCTGGCGCTCCGCCGTACCGCCGAGACGGCCCCAGGCGGCGTCGCCGATCAGGAACGCCCTCAGTTCGCCGGAGCCGAGCGGCGCCTCCACCCGCGTCGCGGCGGGTCCGGCGATGGAGCCGAGCAGCGCGCGGTGCCAGCTTCGCGTCGCTTCGAAGGCCAATTCCGGCTGCATCGCCACTGTCTCCGCCGCGTCGTTCAGGGCGAGCAGGGCGCCCTGCATGTATTGCGCGATCAACAGATGGGCGGCGCGGGTCGGGTGGATCTCGTCCCAATAGACGGTCTGGTCGGCCTGCGCCTCGGTCCCGCAGGCGCCGGTCGGCGCGTTGTCCGACACGCAGGGCGTGACGGTGTTGGTGAAGCCGTAGGCCGTTGGGTTGGCCGCCACCGCGCGGTACAGCGCGTTGACGTCGGCCACCACGACGGTGACGCCCAGCCGCTTCTCCACATCGGCCATCGCCTGCGACAGCAATGTGTTGTGGGAGGCGGTGACGGTGTTCAGCAGGGCGGCGCGGTCGGAGTTGCGGGTGTCCGGGACGGTGCCGAGGTCCGGCAGGTTCGGGACCAGGAAGGTCTTCCCCCCGAGCGCCGCCAGACGCTCCACCGTGGTGACGATGTTGCCGACCGTCTGGGTGACGAGGCCCGACGGGTCCGCCCCGGCCGAGACGCGGTTGAAGTAGTCGTTGCCGCCTGCCCACACCGCGAACAGCCCGCCGCCGGTGCCGCTCGGGCGGCTGAACAGGAACTGCCCGACCTGCCCCTGGATGCCGGGAACGCCGGTCTGCGACAGGGTGCCGGTCTCCGCGCCGCCATAGGCGAAGTTGGTCTTCTGGTCGGGCTGGCTGCCGATCAGTGGGGCCAGCCGCTCGACCCAGACGGGGCCATTGGAGAAACGCCCGTCGTAATAGGGCGGGCTCTGCGGAATGCCGCCGCGCGTCAGCTCATAGACGCGGCCGGTGTCAGACAAGCTGTCGCCGAAGACGAACACCCGGTCGAACGGCACCGCCCCGGCGGGCGCCGACGCCAGCAACGCAGCCCCCGCTGCCATACGAATTGCCTTACCCTTCACCGCCTCACCTCCCCCGCTGGACAGCCGGAAAACAGGGGGGGGTGCGTCAAAGCGGGGGGCGGTACCGCCATTGCGTCGGGAAGAGATGCCGCTTGGGCGGGTTCATCAGACCATGGGGGACCCGAGCTTGGGTCCATCCATGGAGGAGGCAGGACCTCGCCACTCGGCGGGCGGCGCCCATCGGCACTCCGGTGCCGGCGCCGCCCGCCCTTTACTCAGCTCAGCGGTTTCCCCAGGGAAGCATGCGGCTCAGCGTTCCGTCCTTCAGCACATACTGGTGGACCAGGGCCGCCACCGCGTGCAGACCGGCCAGCACGATGATGGCGGTGCCGAGAAGCTCATGCAGCTTCTCCAGGATGTCGCCAAAGGCATGGTTTTCCCCCACCAGCGTCGGCAGGGTGAACAGGCCGAAAAAGGTGACGGGATGGCCATGGGCCTGGGTCATCGTCACGCCGGCCAGCGGCACGGCGATCATCAGGGCGTAGAGCGCCAGATGCCCCGCCTTGGCCGCCAGCAGGAGCAGCGGCGCGGTGTCGGCGGGCATCGGCGGCGGCGGGCTGACGGCGCGCCAGACCATGCGCAGCGCCACCAGCGCCAACACCAGTACGCCGAGCGAGCGATGGACATCCATCAGGGCGGTCCGCTCCGGCCCGCGGGGCACCAGCCCGCGCCCCTGGGCGATGGCGAAGGCCACCAGGATCAGCAGGGTGACGCTCCAGTGCAGGAACAGCATCACACCGTCGTAGCGGGTCTTGACGGGGCGGGTCTTGACGGGCGGCCGGGCGGCGGCCTCGGAGTAAGCGTTGGACATCGGAAGTCCCCTCATCGGCAGAAACAGGCAAGTCCTGCCGATCCTGTCCGGGGGCGACTGAACCGAAGCTGAACGGCGGAACCCAGGACTGGAGATGGGGGTGCCGCGCGGCTCCGCGCCGTGGTCGCACGGATGACCCGGCGGGCCAGCCGGATCACCCCGATCAGAGGGAACGTTTTTGCTGCCGGCCATCGGCGACGGACATCGCCGAAGGGCGTCACACAGCCGCTTCGGACTCCGGCGCCAGTTCGGACGCGGGCAGCAGGCGGCGCACCGTCAGACAGACGATGTCGCCGGTTTGCCCGCCCGGGCTGACATGGGCCTCCACTGCGCGCAGCAGCAGTTCGGAGCGGTCGCGCGCCGACAGGCCGCGGCCCTGGTGCAGGACGGCGGCCAGACGCTCCTCCCCGAACGGCTCGCGCTGGGCGTTCACCGCCCGCAGTACGCCCTCGGTGCACAGGAACAGCGTGTCCTCCTGCTCCAGCCGGGTCACCGCCTCGCCGTAGGGGATGCCCTTGCGCACGCCCAGCGCCGGGCCGCCCGCGTCGGCCAGGGTCAGAACGCTGCCGTCCGCGCGGATGCGGCAGGGCGCGCGGTTGCCGGCGCTGGAATGGCTGAGCATCCCGGTCTCGCGGTCGTAGAGGGCGACGAAGGCAGTGGCGAAGCCGTCGAACGGGCTCTGCCCGCACAGCCGGTCGTTGGCCGCCGCCAGGATAGCGGCCGGGGTCATGCCGGGCCGGGCCGCCGCCTCGCGGATCGCGCCGCGCACCAGCAGCATCAGGAAGGCCGCCGGCACACCCCAGCCGGACACCCCGGCCACCACCAGCAGGCAATGGCGCTCGTCCAGCTCGATCACGTCGTAGAAGTCGCCGCTGACCGCCGGGCCGGGGACCAGAAGGCCGAAGAACTGGCTGTCGCGCCCGGCGGGAAGCTGCTGCGGCAGCAGATTCGCCTGCACGTCGCGGGCGGCGCGCTGCTCCTCCTCGATCAGGTGTTCGGCGGCGGCCAGCTTCTCGGTGCGGGTCTCCAACTCGGCCGTGCGCATCAGGAGTTGGGCGTCCAGCGTCTCCTCGCGGTAGGACGCCTCCAGCGCCATGCTGCGGAAGACGCGGGCGAGACGGCCCATCTCGTCGTTGCGCTCCATCGCCTCATTCAGGGTGAAGGGGTTGAATCGCCCGGCCTCCACCGCGGCGACGGCCTCGCCCAGCCGCTCGATCGGGGCCATCTGGCTGCGCGCGAAGCGGACGGCGCCGTAGACGCCCGCCGCCAGGACGAGCAGCCCGACCAGAACGCCGATCTTCACATGGCGCCCGACCACCGAGGCCAAGTCCTCCGCCGGCAGGCGGACCACCGCGATGCCCGCCCCCTGCCCGGCAACCGCCGGCACCGGGGCAAAGGCGGTCAGCCGGTCGCCCTCGAGCAGAAGGCCGGTCTCGCCGGCCGCCGCCGCGGCCTTCGCCGCCTCGACCGCCCGCTCCGACAGCGGCCCGGCGCTGGGACCGGTGGCGTGCACGGCGAGACGCCCGTCGCGCTCCAGCAGCCACGCGCCCTCCACCGTGCCGCCGGCCAGCAGGGAGGCCATCACCCCGTCCACTCCGGCCTTGCGGGCGATGTCGCCCAGCCGGCGCACATCGGCGCCGACCTGGACGATGCGCGGCTTGTCGACGCCGGCCACACCGGCGAACTTCATCAGCTTGCCGCCTTCGGTGACAGCGTCGGTCACCACCTTCTCCGGCGCGCGGTTCAGCAAGCCGTAATAGGGCGCCTGGCGCGGCTGCGCACGGGCGTCGGGACCGAAGGTGATGTCGGGGCCGGGAATGTTGTGCAGATAGGCGCGGCCCCGGTTGTCGGTGACCCAGATCTCATCCGGCCCGCCACCATCCGCGACGGCCTTCAGCCGGTCGGTCACAGCCTTGATCGGCGCCTTGCCCGCCTCCATCACCGCGACGAGATGGGCGGCGAGCGTTGCCTCCGACAGCAGCCGGTCGCCCAGAAGCGCCTCCATGTCGCGCGGGACCTCGCGCGCCAGCGTGGCGCTGCGGGCCAGCAGGGTCGCCGCGCCACGGCCGTCCGCTTCCACCCGCGTCTGGATCGCCGAATGGGTCGTCCAGGCCAGCAAAATCGTGACCAGCGCCACCGCCAGCGTCACCAGCCCGGAGATCAGGAGGACCAAACGCCCTTGAAAGGTCATGGAGGGGACCCGCCTTTTGTAGCCAACCGACCGCCACGGGCGCTCCGCTATCCCTGGACAAGCCTGGGATTTGGGAAAATTGCCCGACCGCGCCCGTCGGTTCTACCCAGCCGGGCAGCGTGAGTCCAGGAGAGGCGGACGCCGGCCTTGTAACCTTCAGTACCAGTAGCCGCCGATCCGGTAGCGCGGGCGCCGCACCGCCGCCGGCATGGCGAGGTGCGGCCGGGCATGAAGGGGGTGGGCGTCGAGCCCCGGCAGGACCGGCGGCGGGGTGCGCAGCGCCATCAGGCGGCGCACCCGCTCCTCGGTGTCCGGGTGGGTGCGCAGCAGGGATGGGATGTTCTGCGCCCGGCGGCGGCCGGGAAAGCGCAGCCCCTCCCACGGGCTGTGCTGAAGCCGTTCGATCCGGGCGAGCGCCGAGGCGACGCCCTCCGGGTCACCGGTCAGGTGGGCGGCGTCGAGGTCGGCGTCGAACTCCCGGGTGCGCGACAGGGCGAGTTGCAGAAGCACGCCGATCCAGGGTGCGGCGATAAGCAGCAGCACCAGCAGCCAGGGAACCGCCTCCTGCCGAATCATCAGCAGGGGCAGGTTGAGAATCAGCAGGGCCATGCCGAAGACCGACATCAGCCGGGTCAGGCTGGTCACCGTGTCGGCCAGCCCCATCACGGTCAGGTCGTTGTTGCGCACGTGGCTGACCTCGTGGGCCAGCACGCCGGCCAGTTCGCGCAGGCTGAGCGCGCGCAGCAGCCCGTCGGTGACCGCGATGGCCGACCGGCGGCGGCTGCCCACGGCGAAGGCGTTCAGCGCCGGGCTGGCGACGTACCACAGCTCCGGCACCGCAGGCAGCTCCGCCCGCCGGGCGATGGCGGCCAGCGCATCGAACAGGACCGGAGCCTCCACATAGGTCAGGCGGCGGGCGCCGAACATGCCGAGCACCATGCGCGGCGACAGGCGCGGGCTGAACAGCAGGCTGATCGCGCCACCGAGAAGCGCCCACAGCACCCCTTCCACCCCGGCCAGGATCATCCCGCACAGAGCCAGCAGCAGCACCATGCCGCCGAGCAGGAGGAGGGACTGGAGCACATTCGCGATCTTGTGGCGCCGCCGCAGGTCGGCGGCCGCCTGATCCGTGGGCATGAAGGACCGGTGCGTGTGCGGCATGACGGGGGCTTCCTCCCTGACCATCTCCTTTTGGAACCGTTCAACCGGAACCAAGTCCGGCCCGCCTCATATTGGCGCGCGCCGCCCCGTCGTCATCCCGGCCGCAAGCACAGGCGCTCTGCGCCGGACGGAAGGGCACCCCTCTTGATTTGCGGGGGAGCGTCGAACACATACACGTCGAACGTGCTCACCCCTTAGCCGCTGACCCCCGCTTTCCAATCACGGTCATCGCCATGAGCAATCCTTACGAGATTCTGGGCGTATCCCCCACCGCTTCGGACGACGAAATCCGCAAGGCCTACCGGAAGCTGGCCAAGAAGCACCATCCCGACCTAAACCCCGGCAAGGCGGAGGCCGAGCAGCGCTTCAAGGACATCAGCGCCGCCTACAGTCTGCTGTCGGATGCCGACAAGCGCGCCCGCTTCGACCGCGGGGAGATCGACGCCTCCGGCCAGGAACGGCCGCAGCGCCAGTATTACCGCGACTTCGCGGAAGGCCCGGCGGGCGCCCGCTACGCCCATGCGGAAGGATTCGCGTCGGACGATCTGGAACACATCTTCTCCGATCTGTTCGGCGGGCGCGGCTTTGCCCGCGGCGGCGCCATGCCGATGAAGGGCGGTAACCTGAGCATGGCGCTGACGGTCGATTTCCTGGCGGCGGCCAAGGGCGGCAAGCGCCGCGTCACCATGCCGGATGGGAAGACGCTGGACATCGACCTGCCCGCCGGACTGGAGGATGGCGGCACCATCCGCCTGAAGGGCCAGGGCCTGCCCGGCAGCAACGGCGGTCCGCCCGGCGACGCGCTGGTAACCGTCAAGGTCACGCCCCACCCGTGGTTCCGGCGCGACGGCGACGACATCCAACTCGACCTGCCGGTGACGCTGGCCGAGGCGGTGCTGGGCGGCAAGGTCCGCGTGCCGACCATCGACGGGCCGGTGATGCTGACCGTTCCGAAGGGGGCGAACAACGGCACGCGGCTGCGGTTGAAGGGCAAGGGTCTTCCCGGAGCGACCGGGGTGCGGGGCGACCAGTATGTGACACTGCGCATTGCCCTGCCCGACGCACCCGACCCGGCGCTGGAGGCGTTCGTCCGGGATTGGAAGTCCGACCACAACCCGAGACGGGACATGGAGGCCGCATAAAATGGGCCAGGATGACAGGAAACCGGACGGCGTGGGGTGGCGGACCGAGGAGGTTCTGGCCACCTGCCGGCGCGTCTCCTCCACCCAACTGACGGTGTGGGTGGAGCGGCACTGGCTGAGGCCGCGGCACGAAGGGAACGGTTTCGTCTTCAGCGCGGCCGACGTGGCCCGGCTGGAACTGATCTGCGATCTGCGGGAGGATCTGGCGCTCGACGACGAGGCGATGCCGGTCGTGCTGTCGCTGCTGGACACCGTCTATGGGCTGCGGCGTCGCCTGCGCGTGTTGGCCGAAGCCATCGGCGATCTGCCGCCGGAAGCCCGCTATCTCCTGCAGGACGAGCTGCGGAAGCGGGAGGAAAAGGAGGGGTAGGTCAGCTCCGGACGCCGAAGGCCCGTCCGCTCAGCGCGATGTCCTGGTTGAAGCCTTCCGCGACCCGGTCGTTGCCGCCGGACTGCATGCACAGCGTCACGTTGATGGCGCTGAGGATGGCGTGGTCGATCTGCTCCGGCTTGGCGTTGTGACGTTTGATGGCTTGAAGCGCGCGGGTCACGGATTGGGCCATGGAGCAGGTTCCGTTCGTTCTGGCAGGCTGCCCGGGTTGATCGGCGGGTTGGTTGATGGCGCCATCATGCCGCCCCTTCGCTCGTCCCGCTGTGCGCCGGGCCACACCCAGCCGCACGGACCGCCTTTCGCAATGGCGAAAGTCCTAAAGCCCAAATTCTTAATCAGGTGTAAACGTCCGGCCGAGCCCAAAAGGCATAACCCTTTATGCCTTTCCTGGAAGCTCCATCAAAGCAAGAGCATAGCTCAAGCCATTGGTTTGGTATTACCACTCATTAATGTCAAATGCGACACTTTGCCCAGTGCCGCTGACCACCCGCCAGGGAGGCATCGCCCCTCAGAGGTCCCCATCCTCCGCCAGGAGTCGGCGATGGACGGCGGTGGCGGCGATCGCGGCCTGCCCCATGGCGACCGAAATCTGGTTCAGGCCCTCCACGATGTCACCCGCGGCGTAAAGCCCTTCGATACCCGTCTGCTGGTGGTCGTCGGTAACCAGCCGGCCGTCCGGGCCGATGCGCACGCCCAGCCCCTTCACCGGCTCAATCCGCGGATGGCAGCCCAGGGCGGAGTACAGCGTGTCGAAGGTCAGCCGCTCGCCGGCTGCCGTGGTCAGGGCGGCAATCCGCCCGCCTTCGGTGTGGATTTCCACCACCGGGTCCTCGACGGCGCGCAGCCCGGCCTCGGCCATGCGGCGCTCCTCCGCCTCCTCCAGATTCATCGGTTCGCCCAGCGTCAGCACGGTGATGTCGCGGGAATAGGTGCGCAGGAACAGCGCTTCTCCCAGAGCCCCGGTGCCGTGCCCGATGACGCCGATGCGGTGGCCGGTCACCTCGAACCCGTCGCAGATCGGGCAATGGCGGACCAGCCCCCGCTGCACCGCTTGATACAGGTTGGGCAATTGCGGCTCGCGGTCGATCACGCCGGTCGCGGCCAGCACGGTGCGGGCCCGGAACAGCCGCCCGTCCTCCGTCCGCACGCGGTAGCCATCGTCGCTCCGCTCCACCTCCGTCACCGTTCCCGGCACGATCCGGGCGCCGTAGCGCTCCGCCTGGGCGCGCATGCGGGCCAACAACTCGTCGCCGGTCACCCCGTCCGGAAAGCCCGCATGGTTGTGGGACAGCGGAATCCAGGAGGCCCGGCTGGCCCCGGAATCCACAACCAGGAAGCGGCGGCGGTAGCGCGCCAGATAGATCGCCGCGGTCAGACCCGCAGGGCCGCCACCGACGATCAGGGTGTCCAGACGCTGTTCCTCGGTTGCGGCGGCCATTGCTCGGGCGTTCCAGCGGTTGTTGGCGACGTTGGGGAACAGGCTGCGCCTTCCCAGGTTCCGCAGCGGGCTGCTGCATCGCCGAAGCGTCCATTCGCCGCGCCGCCCACGGCTTGACCGGGTTGAATTGCCACACGCACTGTACGGCCATACCGTGTCCTGCCGGGAGCCGCAGCCGTGCCCCAGCCCCTGTCTGTCCCGTCCGAACCGCCGACGTTCAACATCTCCCCATGCGACCGTGACATCCTCGACGTCGAGCCGATGTTGCGCAACTTCGGTGGCCCTGGCCCCACCGTCACCATGCTCTACGCCCTGTTCCTGGAAAACGCCGACGAGTTGTCGCGCGTCCTGAAAGAGCGATTGGCGCTCGGCGACCTGGATGGTGTCCGGCTGGCCGCCCATTCGGCCGCCGGCGCCGCCCGCACCGCCGGGGCCGGGCGGGTCGCCGACCTCTTCGGCTCGGTGGAGGAGGCGGCCCTGCGCGGCGACGCGGCGGTGGTGCGGCGGGACGCGGCGGCCCTCGACCGCGCCCTGGCCGACGTGAAAATCTTGATCGCACGCATTTGAGTTTCTTTCGCGCTGATATATCATGCGGGCGTAACCCTTAGGGGTACCCATGGGGCGAAGCGCGAGGGTGGCCGTGTCGTTCAATTCCTGCGCGGTGCTGGTCGTCGAGGACGAGGTGGTGACCCGCAGCGTCTCGGTGCGGCTGCTGAAGCAGTTGGGCGTCGGCACGGTGATCGAGGCGGCCGACGGGGCGGAGGCGCTGGCCCGCTGCAACCGGGTCGATTTCGACGCGATCTTCTGCGACGTGGACATGGCGCCGATGGGCGGTCTGGCCTTTTTGGAGGCCTTGGACGGGCGGGCGCCGGTCATCATGTTGACCAAGCACGACCGCTCCGACGTCGTCCTGTCGGCCCTGCGCTCCGGCGCCACCGGCTATCTGGTGAAGCCGCTGACCACGTTCGGCCTGCGTGAGAAGCTGGAAAAAGCGCTGTCCGCGAAAGGGTAGAACCTTGACCGCGACATTATACTTTTCGTAACCACGGCGGAATTATTCTGTACACGGTGCATTGCTGCACCCTTGTGCGGATTGCCGGGAGATTCCGCATGCCCATGAACGTTCTGGAAGTGGCGATCTACGCCATGGTGCTCACCGCGTCGCAGCCGCGCCCTTATGAGTGTGTCGCGGTGCAGCCGGAGGGGGTGAACTGCACGAACGGCCTCGCCGTTGCGTCCGAATCACCGAAGGGCGTCATGGCCTTCAACACCGGCGTGCAGGTCATCAAGGACAACCAGGGCCGCGTGCGGCTGAGCAACGGGATCACCACCCATTTCGATTCCTCGGCCTGGGTGGCCTTCAAGAACCCCGGCGGACAGACCCTGGTCAGTGTGCGCAAGACCGGGCCGTTCCGCTTCAAGTTCTCCAACAGCTTCCAGTGCGAGATGATCGGCCAGAACCAGGACATGGCCCGCTGCTACAAGCCCTGAGGCCCGGTCACCCCACCGGGTTATCCAACCGTGTCCCGTCCATGCGGCGCGTCGAGATCCAGCGCCGGCCCCTTCGGCACGATGCCGGTCGGGTTAATCATGGTGTGGCTGGCGTAATAGTGCCGCTTGATGTGGTGGAAGTCGACCGTCTCCGCCACGCCGGGCACCTGATAAAGGTCGCGCAGATAGCCGGACAGGTTCGGATAATCGGCGATGCGGCGCAGGTTGCACTTGAAGTGGCCGACATAGACGGCGTCGAAGCGCACCAGCGTGGTGAACAGGCGCCAGTCGGCCTCGGTCTGCCGGTTCCCCAGCAGATAACGCTGTCCGGCCAGCCGCACGTCCAACTCGTCGAGCGCCGCGAAGAGGGCGTCGAACGCCTGCTCGTACTTCTCCTGGCTGGTCGCGAAGCCGGCCTTGTAGACGCCGTTGTTGACGCGGTCGTAGACGAAGGCGTTGATTCGGTCGATCTCCTCCGCCAGCTCCGCCGGGTAGAAGTCCATCGAGGCGTCGCCGAAGGCATCGAATTCCCGGTTCAGCATGCGGACGATCTCCGCAGACTCGTTGCTGACGATGGTTCCGGTCTTCTTGTCCCACAGCACCGGGACGGTGACGCGCCCCGAGTAGGTGGGATCGGCCGTGGTGTAGACCTCGTGCAGGCGGGTGGAGCCGGTGATCGGGTCGGGCTCGGGGAAGGTCCAGCCCTCTTCCCGCATCAGGGGATCGACCACGGTGACTCCGATGGCGTCCTCCAGCCCCTTCAGCTTGCGCAGGATCAGCGTGCGGTGCGCCCAGGGGCAGGCCAGCGACACGAACAGGTGATAGCGCCCGGCCTCCGCCTGGAATGGGGTCGAGCCGTCGGCCCGCACCCAGTTGCGGAACTGGGTTTCCGGGCGGAAGAAGGCGCCGCCGCTGTTCTTGGTGTCGTACCACTGGTCGTGCCAACGGCCGTCGATCAACAGGCCCATGCGCTGAACTCCCGTCTGTCCGGTGCCGCCTCTCCCGCCGTCCGGGCGGAAGAGGCGCACTCCACCCTCAACCGTGCAGCTTCTTGGTGATCTCCGCGACATGCCGCCCCTGGTAGCGGGCGCCGTCCAGTTCGACCGCGCTCGGCTGACGGGAGCCGTCGCCGCCCGCGATGGTGCTGGCGCCGTAGGGGCTGTTGCCCATCACCTCGTCCACGCCCATCTGGCCCTGGAAGCTGTAGGGCAGACCGACGATCACCATGCCGAGATGCAGAAGCACGGTGTGGGTGGTGAGGATCGTGCTCTCCTGCCCACCATGCTGGGTGGCGGAGGAGGAGAAGGCGGCGCCCACCTTGCCGACCAGCGCGCCCTTCGCCCACAGGCCGCCCGTCTGGTCGAGGAAATTCTTCATCTGGCCCGGCATGTTGCCGTAGCGCGTCGGCACGCCCAGGATGATGGCGTCGTAGTTGGCCAGTTCGTTCGGGTCGGCGATGGGAATGTTCGGCTCTTCCTTGAAGTGCGCCTTCTGCCGCACCTCCTCGGGGACCAGCTCCGGCACGCGCTTCACCGTCACCTCGGTTCCCGGAACCGAGCGGGCGCCTTCGGCCATCGCCTGCGCCATGGTGGAGATGTGGCCGTAGCTGCTGTAGTAGAGCACCAGAACTTTCGCCATGTCTCGTCTCCCCTCTGTCGTTGCGGCCGCGCTGGAGGCTGCGGCGTCCCAAAGAGATAGCGCGTTGCCGCGCTCCAGCAAATCCAGGGCGCTGGAACTTCATTGTTCCCGGGTGTAGAACAATGGGATGGATCGCCTCGACGACATGATGGCCTTTATCAAGGTCGTGGACACCAAGAGCTTCACCACCGCGGCGGAGCGCCTGAACCTGTCCAAGTCCGTGGTTTCCCGCCGCATCGCGGAGTTGGAGAACCGGTTGGGGGCGCGGCTGCTGAACCGCACCACGCGCAAGCTCAGCCTGACCGAGGTCGGGCAGGCCTATTACGAGCGCTGCACCCGCATCATCGCCGATCTGGAGGAGGCGGAGCAGGCCGTCGCCGACCTGCACGCCGCCCCGCGCGGGCGGTTGAAGGTCAACGCGCCGGTGTCCTTCGGACTGCTGCATCTGGCCAAGGCGGTCGCCGAGTTCCTCGAACGCTACCCGTCCATCGAGATCGAGATGGACCTGAACGACCGCTACGTCGATCTGATCGACGAGGGCTACGATCTGGCGGTGCGCATCGGGCGGCTGCGCGACAGCTCGCTGATCGCCAAGCGCCTGGCCCCCAACCGCCAAGTGGTCTGCGCCAGCCCGGCTTATCTGGAGAAGCACGGGATACCTCAGACACCGGATGAGCTGTCCAACCACAACTGCCTGATCTACACCAACATCCCGACCGCCGAGCAGTGGCAGTTCCGCGTCGGTGACGCCATGCGGTCGGTCCGCGTGTCGGGGTCGCTGCGCACCAACAACGGCGACCTGCTGCGCGAGTCCGCCATCGCCGGCGTCGGCATCATCGTTCTGCCCACCTTCCTGTGCGGCGAGGCTCTGTCCAAGGGGCAGCTCCAATGCCTGCTGCTGGATTATTACATGGCGGAATCGAACGTCTTCGCGGTCTACCCGCAGAACCGCCACCTGTCGCCGAAAGTCCGCGTCTTCGTCGATTTCCTGGCCGAGCGTTTCGGCCCGCGTCCCTATTGGGACTGCGCCCTGCTCAGCCTGCAGCCCTTCCGGGCGGAGGCGTAACGGACGCCCCCGTCCCGAACGGCCTTTTCGTCAGACCGCCGGCTTCTCCACTATAAAGAGAAGACCCGGCACGCCCACGCCCTTCTCCCGGCGGGGGGAGCAAGGCTCCATCAGGAGCACCGTCAGGCCCGCCGCCGCCGCCATCGCCCGCAGATAGGCTTCGCTGTGGGCGTAGCGCCGCGACGGGCCGAGCGCGTAGCCGGAGGTCGCCGCCTCGCCATCCAGACGCTCCACCGTCGCGGCGAAGCGGCCCGCCGGGCGCAGAGCCTTGGCGGCCCCCTCGAACAGCGCGGTCAGGTTGCCGAGATAGACCAGCACGTCGGCGGCGACCAGCAGGTCCCAGGCGTCGGATGCCGCCTCCACCGCCGCGACCACGTCGCCGACCGACAACTCATCATACAATGCGCGAGCGCGGGCCTTCTCGACCATGCGCGGGGCGAGATCGACCCCGGCGAGATGCCCGGCCAGCGGACGGAACGCCACGCCCGCCAGCCCGGTGCCGCAGCCGAGGTCCAGCACCCGCAACCCAGACGCCCCATGTTCGGATGCCGGCCCCAGCCGGTCCACCGCCTCGCGCAGCAGGGCCGGCGCGGAGTAGCCCAGCTTGTCCACCAGATCCTGGTCGAAGCGGTCGGCGTAACGATCGAACAGAGCGCGCACATAGGCCGCCGACAGGTCCTCCCCCGCGCCGCCTTCCAGCGTGGCGATCAGCGCCGCGCAGCCGAGTCGGCCGTCCGAGTCGAGTCGTTCGGCACGGCGCAGCGCGGTCAGGGCCTTCGTCGGCTCCTGCAGGGCGATCCAGGCCCGCCCGATGGCGGCGTGGAGGTCCGCGTCCTCCGGGTCCCGGCGGGACAAGGGCTGCAGCAGTTCGAGCGCGCCCAGCGCGTCGCCGGACTCGACCAGCAGGGCCGCCAGTTCCAGCGCCGCCTCGCGGTCGCCGGGGCGCAGGGCCACGGCCTCGCGGTACTCCTCCAGCGCGGCGTCCCGCCGGCCCGCCGCCGCCAGGGCGCGGGCGAGACCGAGCCGGGCCGCGGCGGAATCCGGCCGTTCCGCCGTCAACACCTGTCCGGTGGTCACGGCCTCCTCGAACCGGCCCGCGGCGCGCAGCGCGTCGGCCAGGGCGATCCGCCAGGGCCACACGCCGGGGTCGAGCGCCACCGCCCGCCCGCAGGCGGCCAGCGCCCCGGCGGCCTCGCCCGCGTCCCGCGTGCTGTCGGCCAAGGCGCCCCAGGCCTCGCCCGACCCCTGTCTCTTATACACATCTGACGCTGCCGACGATTATACG